>WHST01000003.1 GCA_009379955.1 Streptosporangiales bacterium
CGGCCTGACTCTTTACGCCGTCCTCCGCGAACTCCAGGCCCTACTCGGCGTCTGGACCGGCGCTTGCCGTCTCTGCCTGCAACCCGTCCTGCCACGCCCACCCACCCCCGCAGACTCGACATAACAAAGTACTACTAGTGGTCACCCGGCGTTCATGGCCCGCGAACGGTCAAGATGTGGACGGATCGGCGACGGTGCGTGAGAGCGTGTCCGCCGCGTAGTGCGGAGCATCGCCGTCAACAAGCAGGCGGCCGCACGTTGTAGAGGTTCTGCGTCTGCTCGAGGCCGTCGGCCAGGAGCGACTCGACGGCGTCGGCGCTGCGGTCGACGAGGTAGTCGAGGTCGGCGCGCTCGGCCCTGCCGAAGTCGCGCAGCAGGAAGTCGATCGGGTCCTGCCTGCCCGGCGGGCGCCCCACACCGAAGCGGACGCGGAAGTACTCACCGGAGGCGATGGACCGCCTGATCGACCGCAGGCCGTTGTGCCCGTTGTCCCCGCCGCCGAGCTTGACCCGCAGCTGCCCGAACTCCACGTCGAGCTCGTCGTGCACGACCACGAGGCGCTCGGTGGCCACCTTGAAGAAGCCACACAGTCCGGCGACGGCGGTGCCCGAGTCGTTCATGTACGTCTGCGGCTTGGCGAGCACGCAGCGTTGACCGGCCACGTGGTCCTCGGCGAAGTCGGCGCGGGACCGGTGGCGCTTGAACCGGGCACCGCGCCGCTCGGCGAGCAGGTCGACGACGCGGAACCCGATGTTGTGCCGGTTGCCCGCGTAGGTCGGACCGGGGTTACCGAGACCGACGACCAGCCACGGACCCGACGCGGGCACGTCCACGGTCGGCTCGACGACTAGTCCCCCACTAGCTCGAGGACTCGGCGGGCTCGGGCGTCTCCGCATCGGCGGACTCGCCGGCCCCGCCCTCGGTCTCCTCGCCGCCCTCGTCCGCGGTCTCCGCCTCGGCGTCGGGGAGGTCTGCCTCGAGCTCCTCGGCGGTCGGGGCGGGCACGATGTGGAGGACGAGCAGGTCGCCGTCGACGTCGAGCTCGACGCCCGACGGCAGCTTGACGTCGGCGGCGGTGAGCTGTTCGCCGATGGCCAGGCCGTCGACGTTGACCTCGAACTCGGTCGGGATGTGGGTGGCCTCCGCCTGCACGGTGAGGCTGTTGAGCTGCACCGCGAGCATGCCGTCCACGACGACCTCGCCGACGATGGTCAGCGGGATGTCGACGCTGACCTTCTCACCACGCCGCACGAGCAGGAGGTCGACGTGCTCGAGGATGCCCTTGATCGGGTCGCGCTGCACCGCCTTGGGGATCGCCAGCTCCGACTCGGCGAGGCCGTCGATCCGCAGCAGGACGTTGGGCGCCTTGAGCGCGAGCATCAGGTCGTGTCCCGGCATCGACAGGTGCCTGGGATCGGTGCCGTGGCCGTACAAGACGACGGGCACCTTGTGCGCGCGGCGGACACGACGCGCGGCGCCCTTGCCGAACTCGGTGCGCGGCTCGGCCTGGATACGGACCTCGGACACGGGGGAACTCCTTGTTGCACTGTCTGGACGGTGGTCGCATCCGTCGCATGAGCGGGGTCGCACCGGGACCGGTGCGATGGAGTGCGCGCACGGCGCACCACATGGGAGAGCCGAGTCTATCCGCATCCCCACGCGCCGGTGAATCGCCCGCCCCCGATCGAAGCCGCTCCTGCCAGCCGACCTATCCCGATATATCGTTGACCCATCGTAGACAGTCGAGAAAGGACTCAACGATGTCGCACAGCGAAGCAATGAGAGGCCCCTGGAGTGGGCCACACAGCAGGGGGCCGGGTCCCTGGTTCGCCCCCCGCACGTTCGCCCTCCGGGCGGCGGCCGCCGAAGACGAGGACCGCGGTGACCCGCGGCATCGTGGCGGAGGCGGGCGGCGCGGTCCGCGCGGCGGCCGGCGCGGACCGGCCGGCGGGTTCCCGTTCGGCGGCCCTCCGGGGTTCGACCCCCGGATGTTCGGTCGCGGCTTCCCCGGACGGGGGTTCGGCCGCGGCAGGCGCGCCCGCAAGGGTGACGTCCGGGCCGGGATCCTCGCGCTCCTGCGCGAAGGACCGCGCAACGGCTACCAGATGATCCAGGAGCTCGAGGAGCGCAGCAACGGCTACTGGCGGCCGAGCCCCGGCTCGGTCTACCCGGCCCTGCAGCAGCTCGAGGACGAGGGTCTCGTCACCACGACCGAGGTCGACGGCCGCAAGGCGTACGAGCTCACCGACGAGGGTCGCAGCCATGTCGAGTCGCGTCCCGGCGAGTACGACGCCCCGTGGGAGGCGCTCTCCGGCCAGGGCGACGACGCGGTGCACGAGATCGGCGCGCTCGGCGCCCAGCTCGCCGGCGCGGTCATGCAGGTCGCCCAGGCCGGCAACGACGCCCAGCTGGCGCAGGCGAAGCAGGTGCTCACCGAGGCCCGCCGCAAGCTCTACCGCATCCTCGCGGAGGACGAGCCGGACACCTCGGCCGACGACGAGGACGAGACCGGGGATGCCTGAGGCCCGTCCGGGTCCAGCGCCACGCGTGAAGGGCACCGTCACCACACCACGGTGGAGTGACGGTGCCCTTCACCACCGGTGTGATACTCCGTACTGATGGCGAACGGCTCGCGCGGGTGGGACGGCCATACCCTGACCCGGCTGGAGGATGTCCTGGCAGCCGAGCCGTGCCCGGTGTGCGCCGAGGCCGACGGCGCGGCCGAGTCGTGGTTCGCCACGTACGAGCACGAGACCAACGCCGACCCCGCGATGAAGATGCGGATGAAGGACACCCTCGGGCTGTGCACGGCGCACACGAGGCGGCTGCTCGACCAGACCATGTCGGCGGGCTGGCTCACGGCCGCGCTGTTCGCCGACGTGGTGCCGGCCGGGTTACGCATGCTCGCGGCGGGCCACGGACCGACCGCCCCCTGTCCCCCGTGCACCGCCGCCGCGCGCCGCGTCGACACCGTGCTCGGCGTGCTGCGCGCGGGGCTCGCCGACTCCGCCCGCCTGCGTGCGGCGTACGAAGCGGGGTCGGGCGTGTGCCTGCCGCACCTGCGCCCGCTCGTCACGGGGATGCGTGCCAACACCGCCGCTCCGGTCGTACGCCGGCTCGTCCGCACCCTCGAGGCCGGCACCGGTGAGGCACTTGGCGGCCTCGCCGGGTTCGACCCCGACCAGCGCCGGCGTGCACGGGTGACGACCGTGCACAGGGACGCGGTGCTCGAGGCCGAGGAGCGCGCGGTCAAGACGTCCACCGCCGCGTACGTCGAGCTGATCCTCGCGACGCCGGCCTGCCCGCTCTGCACGGCGCGTGAACGCGCGCGGTGGCGGCTGTACGACTGGCTCGGCACCACCCCGACACCGCCCGAGGAGCTCCGCCTCGACGCCGCCCTGTGCGGCGCGCACCTCGGCGACCTCGCGGCGGCGGGCTGGTCCGCGGCCGCCGACGCGCTCACCCGCTACAACGCCGACCGCGTCCTCGCCGACCTCCGGCCGGCCGCCGACCGGCTGGCCGCACTGCCGACCGGGTGGCGCGGCGCCGTCCGCGCACCGCGCCGCACGGTGCTGCGTACGCTCACCGCGACCTTCCGACCCATCCCCTGCCGCGCCTGCCGGGTCGCCGACCTCGCCGAGCGCGACGAGCGCGCCCTGTGCGCGATCGTCGCGGGCGACAGGTCGCGCGCGGACGAGCTCGCCCAGGCGCACGGCCTCTGCCTGCGGCACGGCCTCGCCCTGGCCGCGGACGCCCGGCTGCCCGCCTCCTGGCGCGACCTGCTGGTGACCCGGCTGCGACTGCTCGGCTACGAGCTCGACCGGGCGGCCAGGCAGACCCCTCGCGACGGCCGATGGCGTACCCGCGGCTCCGAGCTCACCGCCTGGCGCCGGGCACCCACCCTCCTCGACGGCGCGGTCCTCGGCCCCCGACCCCCCGGCGGCCCGGCCTAGCCCCCTCGCGGCACCGGCCCCCAGGCGGCACCCCGACACCCGCGTCGGGTCGGCTGTCTACTGCGGCGCAACCGATCCGCAAACGAGCCGCAAGCGCGTCCCTCTTTCCTGGTGGTCGAACCACGAGCACGAGGAGGACGCAGTGACTGAGTCGAGCGTCATCGTGACGCACCGTACAGACGAGCTCGACGATCTCGCGCGGACACTCAGGCTGCTCAAGGGTCAGGCGGGTCTCAGCCTCAACCAGCTGTCCCGCAGATCCTGGTACAGCCGGTCCGCGATCGACCGCTATCTCAACGGCAAGGTGTTCCCGCCCCGCCAGGCGGTGGCGTCGATCACCGAGATCTGCGGGGGCGACACCGGCGCCGTGATCACGCTGTGGGAGCGCGCGTGTCTGCTACGCGCGGAGCGCCGCGCGAGCGCCTGACCGGCGTCGTCACACGATGTTGGGCGGCGGCACCAGGCGGTCGAACGTCTCCGCCGCCGTCGCCAGGTGCGCGGCGCCGCCGGCGAGCACAAGGTCGAGGTGGCCGGGCAGCAGCGCATCGACCGGTAGCCGGGCGAGTCGCGATGCCGTGAGCCGGTACTCGTACGGGCGACAGTCGGGGATCGCCTGGATCGAGACGCGCCCGCCGGCGAAGATCGAGTCGCCGGTGCACAGCGCGGTCGTGTCGCCGTCGTCGACGAGGAAGCAGACATGGCCGTCGCAGTGGCCGGGTGAGGCGTACGCCGTCACGCGCAGGTCACCGATCTCCCAGGACTTCTCGTCCTCGGCGACGTCGTCGACCTGGCACGACGCGAGCCGGTAGTCCTCCGGGTACACGCCGACCCGGCGCGCCTCGGCGACCTGGGTGACGTCCTCGTCGCCCGTGGCGAGCGCGTACGCGGTCCCGGTCGAGGCGCAGACCGCGGCGCCGGTTGCGGCACGGATCGCGGCGGCGCCTCCCGCGTGGTCGGCGTGGTAGTGCGTGACGAACACATGCGTGAGCCGGTCGAGCGCCGCGACCTCGTCCAGGTGGCGGAGCAGGACCTCGGTGCCGAGACCGGTGCCGGTGTCGACGAGAGCGCAGGCACCGCCACCGTCGAGCAGGAACACGTGGCAGTCGTACGGCGAGGTCCGCGCCTCGGCGTCCGTGCCGCTGCCGACGAGGCGGATCGCCGGTGTCAGTTCGCGCGCGCTCATCGCTCCATACGCCCGCTCATCGCCCCACGCGCCCGCTTCCTCCACTCATCCCCGCGCCACCTCCTCCCGCTCACCCGAGGCACCGGCACGGACGATCGCGTCCGCGATCCGCACGCCCTCCACCGCGTCGTCCAGGGGCATCACGTCGTGCGGCCGCTCGCCGCGGACGACATCGAGCGCGTACGCCAGCTCCGCGGCCAGAGCCCCGGACACGCGCCCCGCGACCGTCGGCCACAACGTGAGCTCCGGATGCGCGAGCCCGCGGTCGGAGCGCACCGACAGACCATCGTGCGCGAGCCGGTACGACGCGGTGCCCTGGTCGCCCAGCACCTCCAACGAGGCCTCGATCGTGCCGTCGAGCTCCAGCGAGCCGCGCAGCGTCTGCGGCGCGGAGTCGGGGACGAGCCACGCACTCTCGATGGTCGCGACGACACCGGAGTCGAAGCGCAGCACCGCGACGAACGTGTCCGGGTGGGGGAAGCCGGAGACGTTGCGCTCGACCGCGTACACGTCGCGGCACGACGAGCCCGCGAACCACACGGCGAGGTCGACGTCATGGATGCCCGACTCCCAGACCGGGTGCACGCGCTTGCCGAACGCCGGGAACCACGACCGGCTGAAGTCGCGGCGCAGCCGCAGGTTGACCACCTGGCCCAGCTCTCCGGACGCGACGACGTCGCGCAGGTGCTGGTACCCGGCGCCGAACCTGCTGACCTGGCCGGTGACGACGGCGAGACCGCGGTCGTCCGCGAGCGTGCGGATGCGCTCGGCCTCGCCTACGTCGAGCGCGAGCGGCTTCTCGACCAGGACATGGCAACCGGCCTCGAGCGCCCGCGCCGCGAGCGCACCATGGCTCGACTCGTCGGCGGCCACGTCGACGAGGTCGACCCGCTCGTGCGCGAGCAGCTCGTCGAGGGTGGGGTACCCACGTCGTACGCCGAACTCGTCGCGGACGGCCCCCAGCCGCGCGGGGTCGGGGTCGCAGGCGGCCACGACCTCCGCCGGCAGGTGGGCGTACGCCCGCAGGTGGAGGGCGCCGAACCGGCCCGCGCCGGCCAGTGCCACGCGGACGGTCATCGGTCGCCTCCCGCCGGCTCCTTCGCGCCGTGGCCGGTCGCGACGAGGACGACGTCGCCGGACGCGGGCACGGTACCGTCGGCCAGCAGTCGCCGCAAGGCCGCGAGCGGTGCGGCGGCCGCCGGCTCGACCAGCAGGCCCTCGTCGCGCGCGAGGTCGTCGCGCGCGGCCACGATGTCGGCGTCAGGTACCGCCACGACGGTGCCGCCCGAGTCGCGGACGGCGGCGAGGGTGAGTGCGCCCTCGTCCTCGTACCCCCGCATCGGGTCGGCGATCGCCTCGGCGACGGTGTGCCCGGCCGGCAGGGCGGTGACGCTCTCGGCGCCGTCGCGCCAGGCCGCCGCCAGCGGAGCGCACGCGGCCGCCTGCACCGCCACCAGGCGGGGAAGGCGGGAGAGGCGCCCGGCGGCGAGCAGCGCACGGAAGCCGTCGTGGATGCCGACGAGCAGCGGTCCCGCGCCCACCGGCACGACCACCCAGTCGGGCACGGCCGCGCCGGTGCGCTCCGCATGCTCGACCAGCTCGACCGCGACACCGCGGTGCGCCGCGGTGATCCAGGGGTTCCTGAAGGTCGTCGTCAGCGGGTACCAGCCGTCCGCCTCGCTCCGGGTGGCGACGGCGTACGCCGTACTGAAGTCACCCGCCACCGGCTCGACCCGGGCACCCGCCGCCGCGGCCGCGGCGAGCTTCGGGCCGCCCGCCGCCGACTCGGCGCACACCACCCGGCACGGCAGTCCCGCGCGCGCCGCGTACGACGCCGCGGACGAGGCGGTGTTGCCGGTCGACGCGGCGACGACCCCGCGCGCCCCGGCGTCGAGGGCGAGGCTGACGCCGAGAGCCATCGCACGGTCCTTGAACGACAGCGTGGGGTTCACGCACTCGTTCTTCACCCACAGTCGGGACACACCGGCACGCGCCGCCGACCGGTCGCAGCGCAGCAACGGTGTGCCGCCCTCACCCAGCGACACCTCGGTCTCCACGGGCGGCAGCCACGCCCGGTGCCGCCACACGCCCACCCCCACGCCCGCGCCGGGAGCGGCGGCGCCGTCGGCGGCCCGCACACCCGCGCAGGCCCGACAGCGCGACCAGCCGCCCTCGTCGCGCCCGCACGAGGTGCACGGCGCGGCCCAGGTCGCGAGCGAGGTCATCGCGCGCCGCGGGTCGCGCGGCGGTGGAGCACGCGCATGCCGGCGTCGAAGACCAGCGCCGCGACGATGATGAGGCCCTTGAACAGGTCGATCGCCGAGGGATCGACGCCGAGCACCTGCAGGCCGTTGGTGACCAGGCTGATGATCAGTGCTCCCACCAGCACCCCGCCGACCGTGCCGCGGCCACCGAAGATGCTGGTACCGCCGATCACCGCCGCGGCGATCGCATCGAGCAGGAGCGTGATGCCGCCGAGGTTGGGCTGCACCAGCGGCACCTGCGCGACCACCATGACGGTCGCGAGGAACACCAGCACGGACGCGGTGACGTAGACGAAGAGCATCTGCCGCCCGCGCCGCACGCCGCTCAGCAGGCTCGCCTGCTCGTCGGACCCGTACGCGTACGTGCGCAGGCCGAACCGCGTGCGCCGCATCAGGAACCAGAGCGCGACGGCCACCACGGCGACCGCCAGCAGCGGGGCCGGGATGCCGAGCACCGAGCCCTGGCCGAGCGCGGCGAGCACCGCCTCGTCCACGACGACCATGCCGTCGGGCGCCGCGAACAGCGTGAGTCCCTGGACGACCGTCATGGTCCCGAGCGTGGCGATGAACGGCGGGAGGCCGGCGACGCCCACCAGCAGCCCGTTGACGACACCCACCGCGGCGACCGCGAGCAGCCCGAACAGCGCCGCCCTGGCGAGCCCCGCACCGCCCTGCAGCTGGGTCGCCATCACGACACCGGCCAGCCCCACCGCGAAGCCCGCGGACAGGTCGATGCCTGCCGACACGAGCACCACGTACGCACCGAGCGCGAGCAGTGCCGTCGGCGCCGCCTGCAGCATCACGTTGCGCAGGTTGAGGGGCGAGGCGATACGCGGGTCGACGATCGCGAACGCGACGACGAGGACGACCAGCAGCACCACCGGCGCGAGGACGAGCAGCAGCCGGGCGGCCCGCGGCGACAGGCCGGCTGGTACGCGCGGGACGGTCGTGGCCGTCATCGCAGGTCTCCCGGCGGCGCCGTCCTGATCACGATCGCCTGCTGCTCGGTCATCTCCTCCAGCGACCACGGCCCGCCGGTGCGCCCGTGCCCGCTGCCGGTGCCGGCCGCGCCGCCCGCGGGGACGTTCGGCTCCCAGTAGCTGCTCGCCTCATTGAGGTTGACGATCCCGCAGGGCAGCTCCTCGGCGAGCGCCATCGCGCGTCCGAGGTCGCCGCTGAAGATCGCGCCGGAGAGGCCGTAAGGGCTCGCGCGCACGAGCGCGTCGAGCTCCTCGGCGCCGTCCCAGTGCACGACGGGGACGACGGGTCCGAAGGTCTCCGCGCGGTGCAGGTCGGACGAGGCCGGTACGTCGTCGACGACCGTCGCCCGCACGTAGTGCTCCGTCGGCGCGCCCGGCTGCCGCCCGCCACCTGCGAGCAGGTGCCCACCACCGGCCACGGCCGCCTCGACCTGGTCGCAGACGCGCTGCGCCACCTCCGCGGTGTGGACGGGTCCCATCGTCGTGCCGGACGCGAACGGGTCGCCGAGCACCACCGCGCGCGCGTGCTCGGCCACCCGCTCGGCGAGCTCCTTCGCCACGCTCGCGTGGGCGAGCACGCGTTCGGTGGACGTGCAGATCTGACCCGCGTTGGCGAACGCGCCACCGGCGATCGCGGACGCGGCGAGGTCGAGGTCGGCATCGCCGAGCACGATGCTCGGGCCGTTGCCGCCGAGCTCCAGCTGCACGGGCTTGCCGGCGGCGGCCTGCGCGATCAGGCGTCCGGTGGCGGTGCTGCCGGTGAACCCGACGGCGTCGACGTCGGCGTGCCGGATCGCGGCGTCGCCCACCGTCGGGCCCTCGCCGGTGACGAGGTTGAGGACGCCGGGCGGCAGGCCGGCCTCGTGCAGCACCTCTGCGAGACTGGCGGCGACGCCCGACACGCTCGGCGCGGGCGTCCACACCAGTGTGTTGCCCGTCGCGATGCCCGGCGCGAGGTAGTAGATCGAGGCGACGGCGACCGGGAAGTTCCACGGCGTCACCACCGCGTACACGCCGCGCGGCCGCCGGGTGATGAGCACCCGCTTGCTCCGGTCGCGCACGGCGATGGACTCCGCGCGCAGCGACACCACCTGGTCGGCCGCGTCGCGGAACGCCGTCGCCACCGCGTCGATCTCGCCGAGGCCCTCGGTGTGATACGGCTTTCCGTGCTCGCCGGTGAGCTGCCGCGCGAGCTCCTCCCGGCGTGCGGTGACCGCGTCGGCGAGCGTGCGGCACAGCGCCGCCCGGTCGAACACCGACGTCCGGCGCCAGCCCGCGGACGCCGCGCGAGCGGCTGCCACCGCGCGGTCGACGTCGTCGCGGGTGCCGAGGCGTACGTGGCCCACGACCTCGCCGGATCCCGGGCTGCGCACCTCACGCACCGGCCGGTCCGGTGTGTACGCCTCTCCGTCGATCACCATCGGGTACGTGTCCGCGGACATGTCAGCTCCTCACCGTGCGGCCGCGTGCAACGCGGCCAGCGTGCGCTCGACGTCGTGCTCTTCGTTGTAGAGGTGGAACGCCACCCGCAGCCCGCCCCGCCGTGCCGCGACCGCGATGCCACCGGCGGCCAGCGCGGCCGCCGCCGCGACCGGATCGGGATGCGCGACCGAGACGATCGCCGACTCCAGGTCGACGATGCCGTGCCGGAGACCGAGGCCGCCGATACCGTCCAGCAGCCGCGTCGCGAGCCCGGTCGCGTGCGCGTCGAGGTCCGCGGTGCGGTACGTCCCCAGGACCGCCAGCCCGGCGGCGGTCGCCACCCAGGTGAGCCAGGCGTTGGGCTGGTCGAAGCGGCGCGCATCGTCCCAGAGCCGGTGCCCGGCACCGTAGTACGCGCCGTCGGACGCCGACGGAGAACCCGCCAGCACCGGACCGAACCGCGTCTGGTGCTCCGGACGCACGAAGAGGAACGCCGACCCGCGCGCGCCGAGCAGCCACTTGTACGCCACCGCACCCACGAAGTCGGCGCCGCTGTCCGCCAGCGTCGCGTCGACGCCGAGCGACTGGCTGGCGTCGACGTACACGAGAGCGCCCCGGGTGTGCGCGTGCGCGACGACGGCGGGAACGTCGACGCGCAAGCCCGTGGCGGACTGCATGCTGGAGAGCGCGACGAGGTCGGCGCCCTCGTCGACAGCCGCGCAGATCGCCTCCGTCGTCGCGGGTTCGGGGACCAGTCGGACCCGCTCCCGGTCGAGCGTCCACGGCAGCAGGTTGGACCGGTACTCCTCCGCAGGCACGACTACGGTCGCATCCGGGTGGCGCCGCGCGACCGTCGACGCCGCACCGACGTGCGACGACACCAGCGCCACGTCGTACGTCCGCGCAGCCAGGATCGTCGCCACCGCACCGCGCGCGGACTCCGCGGCCGCGTCCCACTCGTCGTGGTCGGCGGTGCCGGACGACCAGCGCGCGACCGCGTCGTGCACGGCCTCGACCGCCGGCGCCGGCGGTACGCCCTTGGTAGCGGTGTCGAGGTAGGCGCGGCGGTCCCCGAGCGCGGGGAACCACGCCTGCCTGCTGGCGAGACCTGGGGCCGTCATACGTCCTCGACGTCCTGCGGCAGGCCGCTCTCCACCGACCGCAGGATCGCGTCGTTGACGGCGACGTTGCGCATCGCGTCGACGGTGGGCACGGCGAACTCGCCGCCGTCGCGCAGGACGGTGACGAAGTGCCGCACCTCGGCGGCGAGGTCGCCGCGGATGCGCCCGTTGACGTCCGGCCAGTGCAGGGCGTCGGGAGTGGCGAGGCCGTCGCCGCCGTAGACGCGGAGACCGTGGTCGCGCACGTCGACGTTCACCGTGCCCTCGGTACCCATGACCTCCAGCCGGCCGTCGATCGCGACGGGGTCGTCGGAGCGTCGCGTCCAGCCGTTGAAGAGCTCGCCGACCGTGCCGTCCTCCAGGTCGGCGACGGTGAAGATCGCGTCCTCGGACTCGATCCCGTGGGCGGGCATCAGCTTCGACACCGCACGGGAGTACACGCGGACGATGCGTCTGCCGGTCACCCACTGCATGGCGTCGACGTCGTGCACGCCGAGGTAGAACAGCACCGAGCTGCTCCCGGCCATCCGCAGGCCGACGTCGCGCGACGCGATCCGCCCGGCGGTGACGTGGATCGGCTCGCCGACCGCGCCGGAGGCCACGGCCTCCGCGGCACCCACGTACCGCGGGTCGAACCGCAGCAGCTGCCCGACCATCAGGCCGGCCCCGCCCTCGCGTGCCGCGTCCGCGATGGTGCGTGCGCCGTCCAGCGTGTCCGCCATCGGCTTCTCCAGCAGCACCGGCCGGCCCGCCCGCAGGATCGCGCTCGCCGGCGCGACGTGCGCGCGGTCGGGCACCGCCACGACGTACGCGTCGATGTCGTGGGCGAGCGCCTCCTCCACCGAGGCGTGGTGGGCGACACCGAGCTCCGCGGCGGCGCGGCTACCAGCACCCGGGTCGGTGTCGACCACCGCGGTGAGGGTGGCCTCCGTGCACTCCGCCACGGTGCGTGCGTGCAGCATGCCCATGAACCCGGTGCCGACGACGGCGATCCTGATGGTCACGACGCGATTCCCTCCACTAGGCGATGACGGTCGACTGGCCGAACGCCAGCCGCATGACGTCCTCCTCGCTTGCCTTGTGCGGCAGCTCCCCGACCGTGCGGCCCGCGTGCGTCACGTACAGGCGGTCGGCGACGCCGAGCAGCTCGGGCAGCTCGCTGGAGACCAGGAGGACGCCGACGCCCTGGTCCTTGAGGTCGGCGATCAGCCGGTGGATCTCGGCCTTCGCGCCGACGTCGACGCCGTTCGTGGGCTCGTCGAGCAGCAGGACCCGCGGCTCGGTCGCGAGCCAGCGGGCGAGCACGACCTTCTGCTGGTTGCCGCCGGACAGCACGCCCGCAGGACGGTCGGGCTGCGGCGGCCGGATCGCGAGCCGTTCGATCGCGGACGTCACGACGGACGCGACGCCGCGCGGCACCAGTCCGCCTCGGGCGTGCCGCCGCAACCAGGCCAGCGCGATGTTGTCGCGCACCGACATGTCGGCGACGATGCCCTCGCGCAGCCGGTCCTCGGGCACGTACGCGACGCCGAGCCGGTTGGCCGTGCCGGCGGCACCGGCCGACAGCTCCGTGCCGCCGACCACGATGCGGCCGCCGACGTGCCGCGACAGGCCCGCCGCGCAGCGCAGCACCTCGCTGCGACCCGAGCCCATCAGGCCGGCGAGGCCGACGATCTCGCCCGCGCGCACGCGCAGCGAGGCGTCCACCAGCCGGCCGCCGTCGCCGATCCCGTCGATCTCGAGCAGGGTGTCGCCCGCCTCGGTCTCGCGGTGGGCGAAGACGTTGCCGATGTCCCGACCGACCATCATCGAGATGAGCGCGGCCTCGTCGACGTCGCCGATCTCGGCCGTCCCCGCGAGCACGCCGTCGCGCAGCACGACCACGCGCCGCGCCAGCGCGAACACCTCCTCCAGCCGGTGCGAGATGTAGAGGACGCCGATGCCGCGGTCGACGAGCGTGCGGACGAGCGCGTACAGGCGTTCCCGTTCGCGGTTGGACAGCGCCGACGTCGGCTCGTCCATCACGACCAGCCAGGAGTCGTCGAGCAGCGCCTTCGCGACCTCGACCAGCTGCCGCTCCCCGACCCGCAGCCCGGCGACGGGAGCGTCGACGTCGACGACGAGGTCGAGCTCCGCGAGCACCCGGCGGACCTCCCGCCGCATGTGGCGTCGCCGCAGCACGCCGAACGTCGTCGGCTCGCGACGGAGGAAGAGGTTCTCGACCACGGACAGGTCGGGCACGAGGCTGAAGTGCTGGTGGATGACGCTCACGCCGGCGGCGCGTGCCTCCTCCGGACTGCGCAGGCGGACGGGTGCGCCGTCGATCCGCAACGCACCGGCGTCCGGCTCGTGCGCGCCGGCGAGCATCTTCACCAGCGTGGACTTGCCGGCGCCGTTCTCGCCGACGAGCGCGGTGACCTCGCCTGCACGCAGCGAGAACGACACGTCGTCGAGTGCCGTCACCCCCGGGTACCGCTTGCCGACGCCGACCAGGTCGAGGCTCCGGGTGCCGGTCTCCGTTCCGGGGTCGCCGGACGCCTCCTGCCGCGCACCGGCTCGTCGCAGCGAGGTGATGAGCCTGGTCACCTCACGGCTCTGGGTCAGCAGGACCGCGGCGACGACGAGCACGCCGTTGATGACGTACATCGACTGCTGCGGCACCTGCAGGAACGACAGGCCCGCATTGACGACGCCGACGAAGACCGCGCCGAGCGCCGTGCCGCCGACGCTGCCGTAGCCGCCGGACAGCCGCGTGCCGCCGACGACGGCGGCCGTGATGGCCGCGAACTCCAGGCCCTGCCCCGCGAGCGGCTGCGCCGACCCGATACGGCCGATCAGCAGCACCGCGCCGAGTCCGGCGGACGCGCCCGCGAGCACGAACGTCGACAGCTGCACCATCCTGGAGGGCACGAGCGACGCCGACGCGGCCTCGATGTTGCCGCCGACGGCGTAGACCCAGCGGCCGTAGAGCGTGCGCCGCAGCACGAACAGCCAGCCGACCATCACCACGAGCGCGACGAGCAGCGCGCTCGGCACCGGCCCGACGTAGCTGCCGCCGGGCATCACATCGCGACGTCGTCCACGGGGATCGACGAGGCGCCGGACAGCGCGAGCGCGGCGCCGGCGCCGAACGCCATCGTGCCCAGCGTCGCGACGAGCGGGCTGACGCGCAGCACGCCGATGAGCACACCGTTCAGCGCGCCGACGAGCGCGCCGGCGAGGACGCAGGCCACGACGGCGAGCGGCGCGGGCAGCCCGGCGCCCAGTAGCAGCGCGCCGACGACGCCCGACACCGACAGCGTCGATCCCACCGAGATGTCGATGCCACGCGCCACGATGACCACCGTCATGGCGAAGGCGACGACGGCGGTGACGGCGATCTGCTGGCCGATGTCGAGGAAGCTGCGCAGGCCGAGGAAGTCCGGCCGCAGGATGCCGAACGTCACGACGGCGACGACGATGAGGACGAGCAGCGGGCTGCGTCGCAGGAACCCCGCCAGCGCGACGGAGAACCTGCGGGAGGCCGCCTGCGTGGCACTCGGGTCGAACATGGTGACTCCTGCCTGTGCCTAGGAGGTCGAGACCGTCATGGCCGACGCCGGCTCGTCCGGGCCGAACTCCTGCCCGTACGCCTCGGCGAGCCCCGCCGCACGGGAGGGCGAGACGTGGGGGAAGCTCACGCCGCGACCGGCGAGGTGCGTGGCGGTGTCGTCCGTCGTGACGAAGTACGAGCGCAGGTAGAGGTCGCGCGGCAGCTCCTCACCCTTGGCGAGGCGCGCGCCGACGGCGACGTTCCAGTACCCGACGCGGCCCGCGCCGGTGAGCACGTCCATCACCATCGACCCGTCCTCGAGCAGGGGACGCATGTCCTGCTCGCCGTCGTGGCCGGCGATCTTCAGGTCCGGCCGCTTCAGTGAGGTCGCGGTCGATTTCGCCGCCAGGCACAGCGGATCGCTGATGCAGACGACGAGGTCGAGGTCCGGGTACGTCGTCATCCAGGTGACCGTGGTGTTCGAGGCACGCCGAGCGTCGAAGGCCGTGGGCTGCACGGAGACGAGGTCGACGTCGGGGTAGTGCCGCGCGAGCGACTCGCGGAACGCCTTCTCGCGCAGGTCGGACACGTAGTTGCCCCGCGCGCCGACGAGGAGCGCCACCTGCCCCTTGCCGCCGAGCTCGGCGCCGGTGGCGCGCGCGACCATCGCCATGTTGTCGGCGTCCTGGTAGAGCGTGCTGTGGTTGCCGTCGGCCCGGACCTTGTTCCCCATCGTGACCACCGGGATGCCGGCGGCCGTGGCGCGCCCGATCGCCGGACGCAGCGCGTTCTTGTCGAGCGGGTCGATCAGGATCGCGTCGACGCGTTGGTTGACGTAGTTCTGCACGGTCGAGACCTGACGCTCGACGCTGCCCTCCGCGCTCTGCCACGTGGTGACGACGCCGTAGTCGTCGGCCGCCTTCTCACCCGCCTCGCGCATGCCGACGAAGAACGGCGAGGTCAGGTCGATCGCGGAGACACCGATCACCGGCTTGCCGCCCCCACCTGCTGGACGTTGCGAGCCCGCGTCGTCCGCGCCGCCCGGCGGGGTCATGGAGCACGCCGTCAGGCCGACGGTGAGGAGGCCGGCGGCGAGCAGCCGCCAGCGCGCACCCCGTGGTCGTGACCCCCGGTGTTGCCGCCTCATGGCGTCTCCTCGCATCGACTCGACCTGCGTGAGACAAATTTGGAAGTTGGTTTCAAAGACTAGACAAGAAGGAGAACTCTGTGTCAAGACTTGTCGATGGGTAATCCGTCCGCGCTGGAGCTGACCGCCGCGATGGTGGCGATCGACTCCCAGAACCCCGGCGTCGGCGAGGAGCGGCTCGCGGGCTTCGTCGCCTCGTACGCCGAGGAGCGCGGACTCGCGGTCACCGTCGTCGAGACGGCTCCGGGACGGTGCAACGTCCTCGTCACCGCCGACGCCGGTGAAGGACCGCACCTCGCTCTGTCGGGTCACCTCGACACCAAGCCGATCGGCGACTCGGCGAGAGCCTGGCGCACACCACCACTCGAGCTCGTGGTGGACGGCGACCTGGCGTACGGGCTCGGCAGCTCGGACATGAAGGGCGGCGTCGCCGCCATGCTGCGGGCGGCGGAGGCGTGGGCGCATACCGCGTCCCGCGGCCGGCTGTCGCTGATCCTCACCGCCGACGAGGAGGCGGGCAGCGAGCACGGCGCCAGGGAACTCGCACGGCGCGGCCTCGTCGACGCCGACGCCATCGTGATCGGCGAGCCGTCCGGCGTACGCGATCCGTGGGAGGCGCTGTACGTCATCTCGCGCGGCATCTGCTGCTTCGAGGTCATCGTCGAGGGCCAGCAGGGCCACAGCGGACTGTCCGATCGGCTCGCGCCCAGCGCGACCGTCGCCGCCGCCCACGCGGTCACGGCACTGGCGTCGTTCGAGCCGACCGTGTCGCGCCCCTCAGGGATCCCGTGCGCCCCGACGGTCAACCCGGCCGTGGGCATCTCGGGCGGGGTCTTCTACGGCGTCCACCCGGGCGACGCGGTGGTCAAGAGCGACATCCGGCTGGTGCCCGGCATGGACCGCGACGTGCTCGACCGCGAGCTCAGGCAGCTCCTCTCCGAGGCGATCCCGCGCGACGTGAGCTGGCACCTCCGGTACGCGGACGGGTCGCTCGGCTGGATGGACCCGGCGCATATCGCGGCCGACCATCCCGTCGTCGCCGCGGCGCAGTCGGCGTGCGCCGAGGTCCTCGGCCGCACGCTTCCGCTCGCGGCGTACCCAGGCGGCACCGACGCCACGTACTTCATCCACGGCGGCGTCCCGACCGTCGCCGCACTCGGCCCCGGGTGGCTCTCCGTCGCGCACGGCCCGAACGAGTGCGTGGGGGTGTCGCAGCTCGACGAGGCCGAGCGGCTGTACACCCGCCTGGCCCACACGTACCTCGGCAGTGGGTCATGATGGCGGCTCCGGACCCGTACCCGCGCACACCCGGGAGCAGGCAGACGTGACGCAGGACGACACCCGCACCGCCCCCGCGCGCAACCTCGTTCGCGCGTTCGGCCTGCTCGACGTCCTGGCGGAGTCGCCTGACGGACTCACGCTCGCCGAGCTCGCCGTCAGGGCGCAGCTGCCCGAGCCGACCGTGCACAGGTTGCTGTCGGTGCTCGCCGACCTGCACGTCGTACGCATCGGCGACCGCAGTCGCTGGCGGGTCGGCAGGCGGTGTCTCGAGCTCGGCGCGGCCTACCTCGACTCGGTGGAGATCCGGTCGGAGGCCCGCGACCTCATGCGCGGCCTCACCGACGAGACCGGCGAGACCTGTGCGCTCGGCGTGCTCGACGACGATCGCGTGGTCTACGTCGAGAAGATGGACAGCCCGCACGCCGTCCGGATGCACTCGGCCATCGGCAGGAGCAACCCGGCGGCCACCAGCGCGCTCGGCCGCGCGATCCTCGCCTGGTCGTCGGACGAGGTCGTCGCGCACGTGCTCGGCACGGGCATCCCGTCACGCACCGCCAACACGGTGACGAAGCCCGAGGAGCTGCGCGCCGAGCTCCGTCGCTGCCGCAGGCGCGGCTACAGCGTCGACGACGCGGAGAACGAGCCGGGCATCAGGGGCGTCGGCGCCCCGGTGCTCGACTACCGGGGATGGCCGGTGGCGGCGCTGTCGGTGGCCGGACCCGAGCAGCGGGTGTCGCGCAAGCGGCTGCAGGAGCTCGGCGCCGCGGCCGCGACGGCCGCCGGCGAGCTGTCCACGCGCCTCGGCTACTCCGCCCGTGCACGCCGCGCCTGACCCGGCAGGCCGACTGACACTGGGACGACCTGGCCGTGTCTTGACATCGTGATTCGGGGGTTCCCACATGCTGCAGCCGATGGGAACCCCCGAATCACGATGTGCAGCAGTGCCTCACTCCGCGAGAGCAGGCGACTAGGAGTGGCCGCCGAAGAGGCTGGTGACCGAGCCGTCGTCGAAGACGGCACTGATCGCGCTCGCGATCAGCGGTGCGATCGACAGCACGGTGAGCTTGTCGATCCGCTTCTCCTCCGGGATCGGCAACGTGTTGGTGAGGACGATCTCGGAGACCGGCGAGTTCTTCAACCGGTCGACCGCCGGGCCGGACAGCTGCGCGTGCGTGGCCGCGGCGACGACGTCGCGGGCGCCGTTGGCCATCAGCGCCTCGGCCGCCTTCACGATCGTGCCGCCCGTCGCGATGATGTCGTCGACGATCACGCAGGTGCGGCCCTCGACCTCGCCCACGACCTCGTGCACGGAGACGTCGCGCTCCTTGCCGTACGGGTCGCGTCGCTTGTGGATGATCGCCAGCGGCATGCCGAGCCGGTCCGACCACAGGTCGGCCACCCGGACCCGGCCGGCGTCGGGCGAGACGACCGTGCACTCGTTCGGATCGAGCTTGTCGCGCAGGTAGTCGGCGAGGACGGGCATCGCCCACAGGTGGTCGACGGGCCCGTCGAAGAAGCCCTGGATCTGCGCGGTGTGCAGGTCGACGGCCATCAGCCGGTCGGCGCCCGCGGTCTTGAACAGGTCGGCCATCAGCCGGGCGCTGATCGGCTCGCGGCCGCGCGACTTCTTGTCCTGCCTGGCGTAGCCGTAGAACGGCGTGACCACGGAGATGCGCTTGGCGGATGCGCGCTTGAGCGCGTCGACCATGATGAGCTGTTCCATGATCCGCTCGTTGATCGGGTCATAGTGGCTCTGCAGCACGAACGCGTCGCAGCCGCGCACCGACTCGTCGAACCTCGCGTAGATCTCCCCGTTGGGGAAGTCGTACACCTGGGTCGGGGTGAGCTCGATCCCGAGATGCTTGACGACCTCTTCGGCCAGCTCCCGGTTCGACCGGCCAGAGATGACCATGAGCTGCTTCTGGCTGGTCTTCTTGATCCCTGACATCGAACGCCCCCCTTGCTCGGTCATACCGTCGTCACCCCGGCGCTCCTTCCCCAGTCTCTCCTGCATCCTCGTCGGCGGTACTCGCCGCACGTTCCCTGGCCGAACGCGCGGCCTCGGCCGACCTCGTGCCGGCCCGCCGACGCTCGACCCACCCCTCGACGTTGCGCTGCTTCCCCCGCGCGACCGCCATCGCTCCCGGCGGGACGTCGGACGTGATCACCGAGCCCGCGGCCGTGTAGGCACCGTCGCCGACCTCGATCGGCGCGACCAGCATCGTGTCGCTGCCGATGCGGACGTGGTCGCCGATCCTGGTGAAGTGCTTCTCGACGCCGTCGTAGTTGACGAACACGGTGGCGGCGCCGATGTTGCTGTGCTCGCCGATCTCCGCGTCGCCCACATAGCTGAGGTGCGGCACCTTGGCACCCACACCGACGTCGGCGTTCTTCATCTCGACGAACGCGCCCGCCTTGGCGCCCGTACGCAGTCGCACGCCCGGCCTGAGATACGTCCACGGCCCGACGGCGGCACGTGGCCCGATATCGGCGCCGACGGCGTGCGTACTCACGACGGTGGCGCCCTCACCGACGAGGGTGTCGAGCAGTGTGGTGGACGGGCCCACCTCGGCGTCGCTCGCGACGTGGGTGCGGCCGCGCAGCCAGGTCATCGGGTACAGCGAGGAGTCGGGCTCGAGGGTCACGTCGGCGTCGACCCAGGTCGTCGCGGGATCGACGACCGTGACGCCAGCCCGCATCCAGTGGTCGAGGAGCCGGTCGTTGAGCATCCGGCCCGCGGCGGCGAGCTGCACCCGGTCGTTGACGCCGAGCGTCTCGCGGTGGTCGGCGGCGACGACCGCCTCGACCGCGCGGCCCTCCACGCGTGCCATCTCGACGACGTCGGTGAGGTACTCCTCGCCCTGGACGTTGTCGGTGGTCAGCTTGGACAGCGCCGCCGCGAGGTAGGGGCCGTCGAACGCGTACACCGACACCGCGCACTCGGTGACCTGCCGCTGCTCGTCGCTCGCGTCCTTGTGCTCGACGACACGGTCGACCGTGCCGGTGTCGGCATCGCGGATCACCCGGCCGTACCCGGTCGGGTCGGGCATCTCCGCCGTCAGCAGCACCACGGCGGCGCCGGACTCGTCGCGCCGCTCGACGAGCCGGGCAAGCGTGTCGGTGGTCAGCAGCGGGGCGTCGCCGGGGACGACGAGCACGGAAGCGTCCGGATCCGTCGCCGGCAGCGCCTCGAGCGCCAGCCGGGCCGCGTGGCCGGTGCCGCGCTGCTCGGCCTGCACGACCGGCAGCGCGTCGGCGTCGATCTCGGCGAGATGCGGGACGACCTGGTCACGCCCGTGCCCCACGACGACGGCAACCCGCTCGGGCGCCAGACCGCGCGCGGTCACCACGACGTGACCGAGCATGCTGCGGCCGGCGAGGGGGTGGAGGACCTTGGGGGTTCGCGAACGCATCCGCTTGCCCTCGCCTGCGGCGAGGACCACGACGACCGGCGGGCGAGCGCTCACGCGCGAACTCCTCGTCGATGGCTGGCGAGTCGTACGACGCCACCGAGAATACCCACGCCGCCCGCGAGCGCCAGGGCTGGGTGGACCGCCGTGACCGGCCGCCTACAGCTCCCGGGGGAGGATTCGAACCCCCATCAGCGCCACCAAAAGACGCGGTCCTGCCCTTGGACGACCCGGGATTGCGATTCACGAACGCGTGACTGCGCTCGATACCTCTACCTTGCTCGGCTCCAACGGTATCGCGTCAGGACTCGGACACCAGTGCGCCTTCCACGATGCCGGTGACCCAGCCCTCGATCCGCCGATAGAGCTCAGCACCCTGCTTGACGCACCGGGGACCCCAACAGGGGGTGAGCACCACGACCGGGGACCCCAGCGGGTGTGGGGCGACCGGCGATAGGCACGTACGATGAGGGCGTCGTAGGGCATTCGGCGCGCTTGGGATGGGGAGGCGCGCTCCCGCCGCATACCCGGGAGCGTGCACGATGCCCACCCTCGCCTCACCCGCCCCTACCGCCCGCACCTCGCTGCGCCGACTGCCGGCCACCGCCGGCTGGTCGTTCCTGGTCTCGGGCTTCGTCGCCCGACTGCCGCAGGCGATGGTGCCGATGGGCATGCTCCTGCTCGTGGCGTCCGCCGCCGGGAGCTACGCCGCCGCGGGACTCGCGGTCGCCGCGTGGAGCGTCGGGTGCGCCGTAGGAGGGCCCGCGATCGGGGTGCTCGCCGACAGGCACGGGCACCGCAGGGTCGGCCTCGTCGCCGCGGCCGCGAACTCGCTCGCGATGGCCGCGGTCGTCGCGGTCACCTGGGCGGACCTCCCGCAGGCAGCGACCCTCGCCGCCGCCGCGGTCATCGGGATCACCAACCCGCAGACCGGCTCGCTGGCCCGGCACTGCTGAGCACTGCTCGCACGCGACCGGAGCGACCGTCGTGGCTTCGTCGTGAGCGCATGACGGGCACCTTGCTGTCGCCAGGGGTCGAGAAAACCGGTTCACCGCAACGTCGAGGTGTGACCCGACGCGAGCGGGCGCCCTCACCTTACGTACATCTTCGCGCACGCAGGGCATGCGCTCGACTGGGTGGACACGGCACACTGGGAGGCCGACGGTCGAGGGCACAAGGGGAGCGAATCGTGAGCGTGGACATGCAGGCCTGCACGCGCAGGGAACCGACGCCGGAGATGATCCAGGAACTGGCGACGGCCTGCGGCGTTCCGGGGGCGCGGGTCCTGTTGGACGCGTACGGCGACTGGCCGGGCACGATCGAGACCGACGACGGCGCGGTCTGCTTCCTCGAGGCTCCCGAGGTGCTCGCCGACAGCGAGGACGTCGACGACCTCGTCGACGGCGCCGAGATCGCGCCCGAGGAGCTGCCGCTGTGGCTCGTCACGCTGACGACGCCCGCCGACAGCGGCCAGGCCGGGTCGACGGTGATGACGGCTCTCGCCGAGGGCATCGTGACGCGTTGCGGCGGCTGGGCGTACTGCGACGGCGACCTCGTCGCGACGGGGCCCGACCGTATCGACGACGCCGCCGACGCGCCGAGCACACCCCTGTCCTTCTTCGCCGTCACGTCCGACCCGCCGACGGCCGAGCTGGTCGGCAAGGTGCGGGAGCGCCATGTGCTCGTCGGTGAGCCGGCGAAGGTCGAGAGCGACGCGGAACTCGCGGCCTTCATCGGCACCGCCGAGGCCGCGAGCATCGACCCGCCGGTCTGGGTGACCGAGCTCACCGCCGACCCGACGTCGCGGGCGTCCTCTCCTCTCACCCTGGCCGTCGGTGCCGCCGAGTTCGTCATGAACGGCGGTGCCGACGTCTTCGACCGCACCGGTCACCGCCTGCCACTGCCACCGACGCTCCCGGCAGAATGACCGACGGCGCGAGCAGGGCCGGCAGCCATGCCGTCCACCGGTACGACCTCGTCACGTTCACCAGCGACTTCGGCCTCGACGACGCGTACGTTGCGATCTGCAAGGGCGTCCTGGCGCGCTTCGCGCCACACACACGGGTGGTCGACGTCAGCCACGGCGTGCCGCCGCAGGACGTCAGGCGGGCCGCGGCCGTCCTCGCCCGCGCGGTGCCGTGGTTCCCGCCGGCGGTGCACCTCGCCGTCGTCGACCCCGGCGTGGGCACCGATCGCAGGGCCGTGGCCCTGCGGGCGGGTGACAGCGTGCTCGTCGGCCCGGACAACGGCCTGCTCGTCGGCGCCGCCGCGGCGCTCGGCGGCGCCGACCAGGTCGTCACGCTCACCGTCGACAAGTGGTTCCTGCACCCGGTGTCCGCGACGTTCCACGGCAGGGACGTGTTCGCACCGTGCGCCGGCCGGCTCGCCGCCGGCGCGCCGCTGTCCGACTTCGGCGTCGACGTCGACCCCGAGTCGCTCGTCCGGCTGCCGCCGCCGCGGGTCGTGACCGGAGCCGGCATGCTGTCCGCCGAGGTCGTCGACGTCGACACGTTCGGCAACCTGCAGCTCGCGGCCCATCCGGACGACCTCGACCGCGCCGGGCTGTCCGGGGTGGTCGAGCTCAAGATCACGGTCCCCGGCGGCACCACCCGCGCCCTGCGGACGAGGTCGTACGGCGACGTGCCGCCCGGCACGATGGTGCTCTACGTCGAGTCGACCGGCGCCCTGGAGCTCGCCGTCAACGAGGGCAGCGCCGCGCACGCTCTGGGCGTGGCGACCGGCGACCAGATCGAGCTCCGCGGCGCCTGAGGCTCCCCCTCCTCCGACCCGTCAGGTGTGCGCGACGACGAAGATGCGGCGGAACGCGAGGACGGTGCCCCACGGCCTGCGGGGGAACTCCTCGCGGAGCAGGGCGCCGTACTCGTCGAGGAACTCCGCGCCGTCGGCCTCGTCGAGACGGCTCAGCACGGGACGCAGGCCGGTGCCCTTCATCCACTCCAGGACGGCGTCGTCGCCCGGCAGGACGTGCCGGTACGTGGTCTCCCAGACGTCGAGGGTGCAACCGAGCCCGCCAAGCAGGTCGAGGTACGCGTCGGGCTCGCGGACCACGAGGTGCCGGTCGGCACCGTCGCCGACCAGGTCGCGCCAGCGGGGGGACAGGCGCAGGTCGCGGAGCAGGAGGTGGGCGGGCGCGCGATGGTTGCCTGGCACCTGGAAGGCGAGCCAGCCGCCGGGCGACAGCCACTCGACGTACCGCGGCAGCAGGTCGGCGTGCTCCGGCACCCACTGGAGCGTCGCGTTGGAGACGACCACGTCGACCGGCTCGCGCGGCGTCCACGTCGTCAGGTCGCCGCGGGTGAACGCGAGCCGCCCGTCCTTCGCATACGCCTGCGCCGAAGCGAGCATGTCGGCAGAGGCGTCGACGCCCTCCACCCGCGCCCCCGGCCAGCGGTCGGCGAGTGTCGCGGTCGCGTGACCCGTACCGCAGCCGAGGTCGACGACGTACGTCGGATCGCCGGCGCCGACCCGGGCGACCAGGTCGTGGAACGGCCGGGACCTGTCGTCGGTGAACCTGTCGTACTGCGTCGCGTCCCAGTGCACGGCGTCCTCCGGACCCCTCGGGCAAGTATCTCGACATCAAGATACATCCGTCTTCTGACATCCGTCGAATCGCGACGTAGTTTCGTAGCTGTGACAGCCATCCCCTCGCCCCCTGCCGACCTGCCGAAGACCGTCGGCGAGCTGCGTGCCGCCGGCCACGAGCTGCGCGGCGTGCGCGCCGAGCTCCGCGACAACCTGCTGGCCGCGCTCCGCGCGGGCCGTGACCCGTGGCCCGGCATCGTCGGGTTCGGCGAGACGGTGCTGCCGAAGCTCGAGCGCGCCCTGATCGCCGGACACGACGTCGTCCTGCTCGGCGAGCGCGGCCAGGGCAAGACGCGGCTGCTGCGCAGCCTCGCCCAGCTGCTCGACGAGTGGACCCCGGCGATCGCCGGCGCCGAGCTCGCCGAGCACCCGTTCGAGCCGATCACGCCCGCGTCGCGTCGCCGTGCCGCCGAGCTCGGCGCCGACCTGCCGGTCACCTGGGTGCATCGGTCGCAGCGGTACGCGGAGAAGCTCGCCACGCCCGACACCTCCGTCGGCGACCTCGTCGGCGACGTCGACCCCGTCAAGGTGGCGGAGGGACGCAGCCTCGGCGACCCGGAGACCATCCACTACGGCCTGGTGCCCCGCGCACACCGTGGCATCGTCACCATCAACGAGCTGCCCGACCTCGCCGAGCGCATCCAGGTGGCGCTGCTCAACGTGATGGAGGAGCGCGACATCCAGGTGCGCGGGTACATCCTCCGGCTGCCGCTCGACGTCCTGCTCGTCGCGTCCGCCAACCCCGAGGACTACACCAACCGCGGCCGCATCATCACGCCACTGAAGGACCGGTTCGGCGCGGAGATCCGTACCCACTACCCGAACGAGCTCGACGACGAGATCGCGCTGATCACCCAGGAGGCCGACGTCGTGGCCGACGTCCCCGACCACCTCGTCGAGGTGGCGGCGAGGTTCGCGCGGCACCTGCGCGAGACGCCGGAGGTCGACCAGCGGTCGGGCGTCTCCGCGCGCTTCGCGATCGCCGCGGTCGAGACGGTCGCCGCCGCGGCCCTGCGCAGGTCCGCGCTCACCGGCGAGGACGAGGCCGTCGCGCGTCCCGTCGACCTCGACACGATCCCGGCCGTGCTGCGCGGCAAGTTGGAGTTCGAGAGCGGACTGGAGGCGTCCGACGACGAGGACGTCGACGAGCTGCTCACCCACCTGCTGCGCAGGTCCGTCGCCGACACGGCACGATCGCGCCTGGCAGGCGTCGACCTGACGCCGCTCGTCGAGGCGGTCGCCACGGGCGACCGGGTCGTCACCGGTGCCACGGTCCCCGCGAGCGAGGTCGTCGGCGCGCTGTCGTCCGCGAGCGTGGTGAGCGGCGCGCTGCAGCGGCTCGGTGTCGGCGAGGGCGACCCGCCGGGACACGTCGCGGCCGCCGTCGAGCTCGCGTGCGAGTCGCTCTACCTCGCCCGGCGACTGGCGAAGGACACCGACGACGAGGGACGCGCGGTGTTCAGCGCCGACCCGGAGCTCGACGACCTCTGAGGCGGGTCGGCCCAGCCTGGACCTGGAGCACGTGAGGGGCACCCTCACCGTGTCATCGCACGGTGAGGGTGCCCCTCACGTGTCGGACCCTGGGCGACGCGCGCTCAGCCGGAACGTTCTGAGGCGACCGCGGCGGCGCCGACCACCCCCGCGGTGTTGTGCAGCTGGGCGGCGACGATCGGCGCGCGTAGGTGGAGCAGCGGGAGGAACCTGTCCGACCGCTTGCTGACGCCGCCCCCGACGACGATCAGGTCGGGCCAGAGCAGGTCCTCGATGGTGGCGAAGTACCGCTGCAGGCGCTCGGCGTACTCCTCCCACGACAGGTCCTCCTGCTCGCGCTGCCTGGCGGCGGCCCTGTCCTCGGCGTCGTGGCCATCGATCTCGATATGGCCGAGCTCGCTGTTGGGGACGAGCGCACCGTCGAGCAGGAGCGCCGTGCCGATCCCGGTGCCGAGCGTCGCGACGAGGACGAGGCCGGTGGTGCCGCGCGCGGCGCCGTACCTGACCTCGGCGACACCCGCGGCGTCGGCGTCGTTGACGACGTGCACCTCGCTGGCGAGCCTGCGGCCGAACAGGCCCTCGGCGTCGGTGCCGATCCATGCCTGGTCGATGTTCGCGGCGGTACGTACCACGCCGCGCTGGACGACCGCCGGCACCGTGATGCCGATCGGCCGGTCACCCGCGTGCTTGCCGAAGTGGTCGACGATCTCCGCGACCACGCCTGCGACGGCGTCGGGCGTCGACGGGTGCGGTGTGGAGATGCGGTGCCGCTCTTCGGCGAACTCCCCCTTGTCGAGGTCGACCGGCGCACCCTTCATGCCGGTGCCCCCGATGTCGATCCCGAAACCCTCTGCCGATCTGCTCATCGCCAAAGGATAGGGCCGCCCCGCGAGCTACCGGTCGGGCGATCCGCGACGTAGCGTCGAGGACGTGAGCACGCGCGACACCTCCCGCTACGCGTACGGACGCTGGCACGGCGGACCCGATCCGCTCGCGCGTCCGGCCAACCTCCGCGAGGCGATCGACGCCATCGGCCGCGACGTGCTCGACGGCTCGTCGGTCAGGGCGGCCCTGCGTGAGCTGCTCCGCCGCGGTGTCGAGGGCAGGCGCGGACTCGACGACCTCAACGCGCGGCTGTGGCGGCGCCGCCGCGAGCTGACCCGCGGCAACCGGCTCGACGGCACCCTGCAGGACGTCCGCCGCCTGCTCGACCGCGCGCTCGACGCCGAGCGCTCCGCGCTCGCGCGCGACACGTCCGACGACGCCCGGTTCCGCGAGATGCAGCTCGGCGCGCTCCCCCCGTCGACCGCGCAGGCCGTCCGCGAGCTCGCGTCGTACGACTGGCGTTCCTCCGACGCGCGCGAGGCGTACGAGGAGATCCAGCGGCTGATGGGCCAGGACCTGCTCGAGTCGCGGTTCCAGGGGATGAAGGAGGCGCTGGAGCAGGCCACCCCGCAGGACGTCGAGCGCATCCAGCGCATGCTCGACGACCTCAACGAGCTGCTCGCCGCGCATGCCCGCGGCGACGACGACGTCCCGCAGCGGTTCGACGACTTCATGGCCGAGCACGGGCAGTTCTTCCCCGAGAACCCGCGCGACGTCGACGAGCTGATCGACGCGCTCGCCGCGCGCGCCGCGGCGGCGCAACGGATGATGAACTCGCTCACGGCGGAGCAGCGCGCCGAGCTCGCCGCCCTGTCGGCGCAGGCGTTCGGCGACCAGCGGCTCGCCGGCCAGCTCGCCGAGCTCGACGCCAGGCTCCGCGCGGCGCGACCCGGCGAGGACTGGGAGTCGGGCGAACGCTTCCGTGGGCAGGACCCGCTCGGGATGGGCGAGGGCACCGACGCGATGCAGGAGCTGGCCGACCTCGACGCGCTGTCGGAGGAGCTCGGCCAGACCTACCCGGGGGCATCGCTCGAGGACATCGACCTGGAGGCGCTGACCCGCCAGCTCGGCGACGAGGCAGCCGTCGACGTCCAGGCCCTGCGCGACCTCGAGCGCGAGCTGTCGCGGCGCGGCCTACTCGACCGCGCGCCCGACGGCTCCCTGCTGCTGTCGCCGAAGGCGCTGCGCCGGCTGGGCCAGACGGCGTTCCGCGACCTCGTCAGCGACCTCGCCGCCCACCGCGGCGAGCACGACGACACCTCGGCAGGCGCGGCGGGCGAGGTCACGGGCGCGACCAGGGCGTGGCAGTTCGGCGATGCGCAGCCGTTCGCGACGACGGCGACGGTGCGCAACGCGATCCTCCGCACGGCGTCCGCGGGCACCGAGGGCGACGGGCCGGGCGTGCGGCTACTCCCCGAGGACATCGAGGTGGTCGACACCGAGCGCAGGACCCAGGCCGCCGTCGCGCTCTGCGTCGACACGTCGTGGTCGATGGTCGCGGAGGGCAGATGGGTGCCGATGAAGCGCACCGCCCTCGCGCTGCACCACCTCGTCAGCACCCGCTTCCGCGGCGACGCGCTCAGCCTGATCGGGTTCGGGCGGTACGCGCAGTCGCTGCGGCTCGGCGAGCTGACCGGCCTGGAGGGCGCGTACGAGCAGGGCACCAACCTGCATCACGCGCTGCTGCTCGCCGGGCAGCACCTCCGCCGGCATCCGGGTGCGCAGCCGCTCGTGCTCGTCGTCACCGACGGCGAGCCGACCGCCCATCTGGAGCGCGACGGCGAGGCGGTGTTCAGCTACCCGCCACTGCCGGTGACGCTGGGGCTCACGCTGCGCGCCGTCGACGACCTCGCACGGCTCGGCGCCTCGCTCACCGTCTTCCGCCTCGGTGACGAGCCCCGGCTGGAGGCGTTCGTCGACGTCGTCGCCCGCCGCAGCGGCGGTCGCGTCGTCGCTCCCGACGTCGACGGCCTCGGCCCCGCCGTCGTGGCCGACTACATGCGCTCACGCCGCACCCGCAGGTAGGCACAGGCGCGAAGTACGGTGCCCGCTGCCCGGAGCAGGTCTCTTGATGTCAAGATGGCTGGATGCAGGACGAGGTCGACCGGCTCGTCGAGGCGTGGCGCCGTGAGCGCCCCGACCTCGACGTCGCGCCGCTCGACGTCCTCAGCCGAGTCTCCCGGCTGGCCCGCCACCTCGACCTGGCGCGCCGTACGGTGCTCGACGGCCACGACCTCGAGGTGTGGGAGTTCGACGTCCTCACGACGCTGCGCCGCGCCGGCCCTCCGTACGAGCTCAGCCCCTCCGAGCTGCTGAAGGCGACGCTCGTCACCTCGGGGACGATGACCAACCGCATCCAGCGGCTCGCCGCGTCCGGGTTGGTGTCGCGGCACCCCGACCCGCGCGACGGCCGGGGCGCGCGCATCAGACTCACCGCTCGCGGCCGGACGACGGCCGACTCGGTGATGGCCGACCTGCTCCGCGAGGAACGCACACTGCTCGCGTCGCTCACCGACGCTCAGCGCACCACCCTGGCGTCCCTGCTCCGCACCCTCCTGCTCCCGTTCGACAACTGAGCGGAGCGGATCCCTCGACGGTCAGTCGCCCGCCCGGATGGACTCAACGGCGTGGCGGAGGTCGTGGTCACCCAGACCGCGGGCGGCAACGCCGCGCAGCCTCGCCTCGGCAGCCGCCGTGATCGTGAGGTCGGGCACGGCCGCGACGGCGAGGGCGAGATCCTTCGCGGCCAGGTCGACCGCGAACTCGGCGGGCTCGTACGCCGCTCGCGCGACCACCCCACCGACCGGTGACGTCGCGAGCAGGCCGGTCACCTGCTCGTGGTCGACGCCCAGCCACCGGGCGAGCCGTAGCGCCTCCCCGACGAGCGGCACCGCGGCGAAGATCGCCGTCGCGAGCACGAGCTTGGTCGCCGCGCCCTGGCCGAGCGCGCCGCACCGGACGACCTGTCCGAGGTCAGCGAGGAGGGCGTCGACGCGGTCGAGGTCCGCCCGGTCGCCGCCGGCGAGCACGGTCAGCCCGCCGATGGCCGCGCGGTCGACGCTGCCCATCACCGGCGCGTCGACCAGCCCCACGGACTCCGGCAGCCGTCGGCGGACCTCGGCGACGGCCCCGGGCCCGATCGAGGACAGGTCGACCAGGCACGACCCCGGACGCATCCCGCCCGCGATCTGGTCCACCACCGCGAGCACGGCCGCGGGATCGGCCAGCATCGTGAGCACGACGTCCGCGTCGGCCACCGCGTCCGCGGCGCGGCGCCCAACCTCCACCCCGTCGTCGACGAGTGGCTTCGCGCGCGACGCGGTCCTGTTCCACACCACGAGCTCGTGCCCGGTCTCCACCAGCCGGCGCGCCATCGGCGCACCCATCCGTCCCAGTCCCAGAAACGCGACCTCGGTCACGGCTCTCCTCTCGTCGGTTGCCGTCGCCACGCTAGAGACACGTCATAGCATGTGACAAACGATTCATCAGCATGCCTGCCATGCGAAGAACGCATACCCGAGAGGAGGCGTCATGGACACCAGCGCGCTCCAGGTGTTCCGTGAGATCGCGCGTCTCGGCTCGTTCACGGCCGCGGGCCGCGCACTCGGCTACACGCAGTCGGCGGTGTCACGCCAGGTCTCCGGGCTCGAACGCGAGCTGGACGTCACCCTCTTCGACCGCCTTGCGCGCGGCACGAGGCTCACCGCGGCGGGTGACTGCCTGCTGTCCCACGCCACGGTCGCGCTCGACCGCCTCGACGCGGCGCGCCTCGAGCTGGGCGATCTGCGGTCGCTGCGGGCGGGACGGCTCCGCGTCGGCGCGTTCCCCAACGCGAACGCCGCGCTGATCCCCCGCGCGATGGCCGCCTTCAAGGACCGGCATCCGGACGTCTCGCTCGCGCTGACCGAGGGCAGTACGAGCGCCCACCTCGCCGGTCTGGCCGCGGGTGAGATCGACCTCGCGGTGGTCACCACGCCCTGGCGGGACGACGACGCGCCACGGGTCGACCTGCACCCGCTCGCCGAGGACCCGCTGTTCGTGGCCCTGCCCCGGGCGCACCGGATGGCGCACCGCAGGACGATCCGGCTCGCCGACCTCGCGGAGGAGACGTGGATCGCCGGGACCACCCTCGTCGACGACACGCTGCTCGGCGAGGGTCGGCGCGCCGACTTCCGTCCCAGGATCCAGCTCGTCGCGGCCGACTGGGTGGCGAAGCTCGGCCTGGTCGCCGCCGGACTCGGCGTCACGGCGGTGCCGTGGCTCGCGGCGCACGCGGGCCGCACCGACGTGCGCTTCGTCGCGCTGCACCGCGACGACGTGTCCCCGCGCGTGGTGGCGGCGGCAACCCCGCACGGCAGCACCGTGCCGCCGCCCACGGCGGTGTTCCTCGAGATCCTCGTCGAGACGGCCGGGGAGATGCGGCGGCGCAGGCCGTGACCCGCCGTCAGGGGCGGACGGCGGACTCGACGCGTCGGGCCAGGGCGAGGAGCGACTCCTCGGCGTACCAGGCACCCACCAGCTGCAGCGACGCCGGGAACCCGCCGCCCGGCCTGGGCACCGGCAGCGACACCGCGGGCAGGCCGGCGAGGTTGAGCGGGACGGTCAGGTACGTCGTGGCGTACCGCTCCCCGAGGCGCGGCGGGATCGACCGCAGCGTGGGCAGGGCGAGCGCGCCGTGGGTGGCGAGCAGCTCGCCGAGCACCGTCCGGGCGGCCAGTCCCTCCCGCCGGCAGGCGACGACACGTGCGGCGGTGATCGCGCGGCCCCGCTCGATGCCGCTGACGTGTCGCTCCTCCAGCCGGTCGGGACGGTCGAGCAGGTGCCGGTGCGCCGGGTATCCCTCGGCCAGCATCAGGTCGTCGGCCGCGGCGATCCACCGGTCCCAGTCCGGCACCATCTCGTCCGCCACGTCGAGTCCGGCCGCGGCGAGCGCGGCGTCGACGGCCTCGTCGACCGCGGGCTCCGTACCGGGGAAGCGCAGCCGCGCCACCGTGCGCGACGGGTCGGGGCCGGCGGCGAAGCCCGGCTCCATCAGCCGCATGCCGAGCACGAGTCCCGCCACGTCCGGCGCCAGCGGGCCGACCGTGTCGAGGGTGCGGGAGAACTCGAAGACGCCGTGCGTCGGGACCCTACCCGCCGTCGTCTTCAGGCCCGCGATGCCGCAGCAGGCCGCCGGCACCCGGACCGAGCCGCCGGTGTCCGTCCCGTACGCGACGTCGGCCTGCCCCCGTGCCACCGCGACCGCGGAGCCGCTCGACGAGCCGCCGGGGATGCGGTCGGGGTCGAGCGGGTTGCGCGGGGTGCCGGTCCACGGGTTGACGCCGTCGGCGTGCCGACACAGCTCGACCAGGTTGGTCTTGCCGACGATCCGTGCCCCCTGCCGGCGCGCGTTCTCGACCACGGGCGCGTCGAACGCCGCGGGCGACGCGGCGTCGGCGATCGCCCGGCAGCCGACGGTCGTCGGCGTGCCCGCGACGTCGATGCAGTCCTTGACCGCGAGCCGCGGTCCGTCGCCCACAGAGTCGAGCCGCAGCAGCCACGTCGCGTCGGACATCGCGTCACCCCCGTGCCGGCGCGGGCGCCGGGCTCAGGTGACGGGCACGTCGCGCGCGATGAGCGACCGCTCGACGATGTTCAGACCGGCGAGCCCCGGCAACCTCGACATGCTCTCGTCGATCTTGCGGGCCGCCGCGTACCCGGCCTCGCCCTGCATGACGTAGCGCAGGACGTGACGCACCTCAGACTCCGGCATCAGACCGGATCCGACGGGACCCCAGAACTTGTCGAGCGCGAACCTGGCGAGCTTCTGCGCCTTGGTGCCCAGCGACAGCTTCCTGCGGGCCTGGGTGGCGTAGAAGGCGACGTGCCTGGCCTCCTGCTTGGCGATGCGGCGCAGCAGCGTGGCGAGCACGGAGTGGTTGGCGATGTCGGCGAGCCGGTTGTACGCGGCGATCGCGGACCACTCGTTGACCGCGCCCCACGCCATGTGCACGGCGACGTAGTCCTGGCCGGCGAAGTTGGCGAGCAGAGTGTGCTTGATCGGGTCGAGCTTGTCCTTCCACCCGACCCGCTTGCGCACGAACCTGATGTGCCCGTAGTCGGCCTGGATACCGTGCCGCTTCAACACCTCCGCCAGCGCGGCGCCGTGCCAGAACTCCTCCATGTTCCACATGGTCATGAAGGTCGTGACGTCGGGATCGCGGTGGGAGGGGGTGACCAGCATGTCGCGCAGGTAGCAGACGGTGTGGTACTCGACGTCGCACATGTACTGCACGGCCCGCAGGGTCTCGGGGGACAACGGCTCACGCTCGAAGGCGTCGAAGTCGAGGTCGTCGTACTTGACCGGCTTCGAGTTCTGCGCGTAGTCCTCGGTGTCGAAGGGCATGGTCAAACTTTACGTGGCGTTGAACCGAACTGCCGCCTCCCGGCCACCGTCAGGTACGTCACGTCACCATGACTACCCTGCAGTGTCACGCGCCGTTGCGCCGGTGGCGGTCACCCGTCCGGTCGCCCGGGTGAAGGATGTCCCACATGGAGTACTTCGTCGTCGACGCGTTCACCGACGTACCGTTCACGGGCAACCCGGCCGCGGTGGTCCTCCTCGACACCGCGGACCCGTCCGGCGCCGCACCCGAGACCTCCGTGCTGCAGCGGATCGCCGCCGAGACGAACCTCCCGGCGACCGCGTTCCTCGCCGGTGGTCAGCCGGATGCCTCGCTGCGCTGGTTCTCCGCGGCGGCGGAGCTCGAGCTCTGCGGACACGGCACCCTGGCCACGGCGCACGTCCTGCACGAGACCGGCCGGGCCGACGGCCCGCTGACGTTCCGCACCCGCGGCGGCGTCCTGCGCGCCGAGCGCCTGCCGGCGGGCGACATCGGCCTCACGCTGCCCGCCGACGCGACGGAGCCGCTACCGTCGGCGGCAACCGTTGCCGCGGCACTCGGGGTCACACCCGTCACCGTCCACCGCGGCCGCCTCGACCTCCTCGCCGAGCTCGACGATCCCGCGGCGGTACGGGCGGTCACGCCGGACCTGGCCGCGGTGCGGGCGCTCGACACCAGGGGCGTCATCGTGACGGCGCGCGGCGGCAACGGCAGCGACTTCGTCTCGCGGTTCTTCGCTCCGTCCGCCGGCATCGACGAGGACCCGGTCACCGGTTCCGCCCACTGCACGCTCGGCCCGTACTGGGCGGCACGGCTCGGGCGAACGTCGCTCACCGGGCATCAGGTCTCCACGCGGGGCGGCCGCGTCGGCGTGGACGTCGACGGCGGGCAGGTGCGGCTGCGCGGCCGCGCGGTGACGGTCGCCCACGGCGAGCTGCTCCTGCCCGGGCGCTGAACCACCCGTGAGGGGCACCCTCACCGTGGCATGACGCGGTGAGGGTGCCCCTCACGGGTCGACGTCCGCCGCGGTCAGTCGGCGTGCTCGGCGAGGTCGAGCCAGCGCTCCTCCGCCTGTTCCCGCTCGGTGCGCACCTCGCGCAGCGTGCGGTCGAGCTCGGCCAGCCGGGTGTGGTCGGTGGCGTGCTCGACGAGCTCCTCGTGCAGCTGCGTCTCGCGCGTGCCGAGCCGCTCGATCTGCCGCTCCACCCGGGCCAGCTCCTTGCGCGCCTGCCTGGTCTGCTGAGCGTCGCTCGGCGCCACGGCCGCGGCCGTCCCCGTCGGGCGAGCGGTGCCGCCCCGCGCCCGGGCCTCGCGGGTCTGCCGGCGCCGGTCGAGGTACTCGTCCACGCCCCCGGGGAGCATCGCGAGCGACCCGTCGCCCATCAGCGCCATGACGTGGTCGGTGACGCGTTCGAGGAAGTACCTGTCGTGGCTCACGACGAGGAGGGTGCCCGGCCAACTGTCGAGGAGGTCCTCGACCGCGGTGAGCGTGTCGATGTCGAGGTCGTTGGTCGGCTCGTCGAGCAGCAGCACGTTGGGCTCGCCCATCATCAGCCGGACGATCTGCAGCCGCCGCCGCTCGCCGCCGGACAGCTCCTTCACCGGCGTCCACTGCCGGTCGCCGCCGAACCCCAGCGCCTCGCACACCTGGCTGGCCGTGAGCTCGCGTTTGCCCAGCTGGACGACCCTGCGCACCTGCTCGACGGCCTCGAGTACCCGCCGGCTCGGGTCGAGCTCCTCCACGCCCTGCGACAGGTAGCCGGGGCGCACGGTGCGCCCGACGACCACCTTCCCCGCCGTCGGCGGAAGCGCCCCCGTGAGCAGCCGGAGCAGCGACGTCTTGCCGGCCCCGTTGACGCCGATCAGGCCGATGCGGTCGCCGGGCCCGACGTGCCAGGTGAGGCGGTCGGTGACGAGCGTCTGGTCGGGCTCGGCACCGACCCGCAGCGTCACGTCGTGCAGCTCGTACACCGTCTTGCCCAGCCGCGAGGACGCGAACCGCGTCAGCTCGACCGTGTCGCGAGGCGCCGGCTCGTCGGCGATGAGCGCCGTCGCCGCCTCGATCCTGAACTTCGGCTTGGTCGTACGGGCCGGCGGTCCGCGACGCAGCCAGGCGAGCTCCTTGCGGACGAGGTTGCGCCGGCGCTCCTCCGCCACCGCCTCCCGCCGGTCGCGTTCGGCCCTGGCGAGGACGTACGCCGCGTACCCGCCCTCGTACCTGTGCACCTGCCCGCCGGCGACCTCCCAGGTCGTGTCGCAGACGGCGTCGAGGAACCACCGGTCGTGGGTGACGACGACGAGCGCCGAGCGACGCGACCGCAGGTGCTCGGCGAGCCACGCGACGGCCTCGACGTCGAGGTGGTTGGTGGGCTCGTCGAGCACGACGACGTCGGCGTCGTGGACGAGCACCGACGCCAGGCCGACGCGCCTGCGCTCGCCGCCGGACAGCCGCGCGAGCGGCGCGTCGAGCCCGACCGTGCCGAGGCCGAGGCCGTCGAGCACTGCGCGGATCCGCGGGTCGGACGCCCACTCGTGGTCCCTGGCGTCGCCGACGACCGTGTCACGGACGGTGCCTTCGGGCACCAGGTCGGTCTGCGGCAGCATGCCGACGGTGAGCCCGCGGTTGTGCGTGACGCGGCCGGTGTCGGGCGGGACCACGCCCGCGAGCACCGAGATCAGCGTGGTCTTGCCGGCGCCGTTCGGGCCGACGACCCCGATCCGCTGTCCCGCCGCGACGCCGAGCGACACGTCGTCGAGCAGCGCGCGGTCGCCGTACGCCTTGCGCACGGATTCGAGACTGACGAGGTTGACGGCCACCGCTCGAGGCTAGCTGGCCGCTCCCGGCCGGTTGTCAGAACCTCAGCGGGCTATGGCACGTTGTCAGCCTGACACGTCGAGGGAGGACCATGCGCCGCGCACCGATCGCCGTCCTCGCGGCCGTCGCCGTGGCGGCGGTGAGCCTCGCCGCCTGCGACGACGACCCGGCGCCGCGATCATCGGCCACGGCCACGCCGAGCGGCTCGGCACGCCAGCTCTCGCCGTTCACCGGACGCCCGTACGAGCCGGCGCCCGTCCTGGCGGTAAAGGTCGACAACGTCGCTCCCGCGAGACCGCAGACCGGGATCGCGAAGGCCGACATCGTCTACGTCGAGCCCGTCGAGGCGGGTCTCAGCCGGATCCTCGCCGTCTACTCCTCGTCGCTGCCGCGCACCGTCGGCCCGGTCAGGAGCGCGCGGGCGTCCGACCTGGAGCTGCTGCGGCAGTTCGGCCGCCCCGCGTTCGCGTACTCCGGTGCCCGCACCTCCGTGCGGCCCGACATCGGGCGCGCTCCGCTGTACGACGTCTCGCCCGCGAACGCCGGTCATGCGTACGTCAGGAGCGCGCCGCACCGCGCGCCGCACAACCTGTACGCCCGCCCCGACAGCCTGCTGACCGAGGCACCGAGGGCCGCCGAGCCGCGTGACATCGGCTTCCGGTTCGGCGCCGCCCCGGCCGGCGGCACGCCCGTCGACGCGCGCACCGTGACGTACCCGGCGTTCCGGATGCGCTTCGGGTGGTCGGCGGAGCGGGAAGCCTGGCTGGTCGGGATGGACAACGCCGCCTACGGCGCTGCCTACGGTCCCCGCCCGACGCCTTCCACCGTCGTGGTGCAGTACGTCGACGCCGAGCCGCGGGGACCCAAGGACAAGTTCGGCAACCGCTCGCCGTACGTCGAGTCGGTCGGCAAGGGGCGCGCCGTCGTCCTGCGCGACGGCAGGGCGTTCGAGGCGCGCTGGCAGCGACCCTTCCCGGACGGCGGCACGACGTACACGACGGCCGAGGGCGAGCCGATGACCTTCGACCCCGGACAGGTCTGGGTGGTGTTCGCCCCGCGCGGCTGAACCACCGGTCAGCGCAACCGCACCGTTAGCCGGTGCTCGCCACCGTGTCCCGCCGCCACCCGCACCTCGACGCCGCGCGCCGTCGTCACCCGCTCGTACGCGACCGCGTGGCCGTCCAGCCGCACCGACGACACCGACGCTCCGGTGGGCAGCACCGCGCCGACCGTCAGCGCGGCAGGGACCCGCGCGGTCACGTCCGTGCGCAGCGTCGTGCCCGTCCTGGTCGCGGTGACGTCGACGGATCCCCGGCCGAGCCGGACGTTGGTGGCGGCGATCCGCTGCCGGTCGGGGGGAAGCTGCGGGACGACCCGCAACCGCCGTTCACCGAGGTCCGGGGCGACACCGAGCTGCTGGTGGACGACTGGCCAGAGCACGCCGTACGCGCCCCAGGCCTGGAGCACGCTCGACCGGCTGAGGAAGCCCTGGTCGATGTTGGCGACGAAGTCGGGTGACGGCGCGATCTCCGGCATCGCGCCCGGCAGCTCCCACACCTTCGGGTCGAGCTGGATGCGCGCGTTGCCCATGGTGTAGCGGCGCTGCTCCACGAGCCGGCCGTAGTTGCCCTCGGCGACGGCCATCACCGCCGCACCGAGCGAGTAGGTCGTGCGCTCCGACTGCACGGTCGACGTCACGCCGTCGCACGACGGTCCGCGGTTGCCGCCCTCGGCGCTGGTCGGTCCCGTGCCGGTGTGGTACAGCCCGAACTCGCCGGTGTAGCAGTCGCGCTCCCGCTGCCCGAGCGCGGCGGCCGCGTGCCCGCGGGCCGCGAGCGGCCGCCCGTCAGGCAGCACGGCCTCCATCGGCGTCACGCCGATCCAGTGCCGCTGGAACACCTTCGCGTTGTCCGCACCGTCGAGCGAGTCCGCGTACGCCCGCGCACCGGCGCCGTACCACCAGGTGCGTTCGAACGCCTTCTCCCTGACCGACGCCTGGCGGTCGGCCCACCGGGCGGTCACGGTGTCGCGCTTGCTCTTCGCCATGTCGGCGAGGTCGCGCAGCCCGCGGATCGTGTACACGGCGACGTCGAGCTTCTCCGCGCCCATGCCGGGCCGTTCGACGTTGCCGAGCCCCTCCGGCCAGCCGTCGGCGTCCTCGTCCAGGCCCACGACGTGGTGCATCGCGCGGACGTTGAAGTCGTACATCGCGTCGCGGAACCGGTCGTCGCCCGTCCACCGCCACACCAGCGCGACGGCGCTCGGGAACTTGGCGGTCTCGTCGGTGTTGCCGGGATCGTCGTTCGCACCGAAGTACACCTGCCCGTCGGGCGTGACCTCGTGGACGACCTTGCCCGACCGTTCGTTCACGACGTCGCTGATGTCACGCAGCGCGGTGAGGTGGTCCTCGATCGCGTCGAACTGGCCGGCCGCCACCGCCGCGAACGCCGTGTACTCCCCGTCGGTGCCGAACAGCCACGGATAGTCGGGCCAGCCGGCGCCGAGCCACCGCGCGGAGTCGAGCCGGCCGACCGGCGGCGGGTACTCCGCGCCCTCGTTGCTCGCGAACAGGCGCAGGTCCCTGGACTCCTGCACCGAGTCGGCGAGGTTCTGCTTCGACCACTCGACACTGCGCTCGAGCAGCGGGTCGCCCGGCAGGTCGACCTCGGTGCGCCCGGCGACGTCGCGCCGCTGCGCCAGCTTGCGCGCGTACGCGCCGGCCGGGTCGCGCAACGCCTCACCGAGCGCCGCGTAGGTCGGTCGAGTGCCCTGGTCGGACCCGGCGACGGCGAACCAGACCGTGCGCCCGCCGCGCGGCACGTCGACCGTGTAGGTCAGCTCGCCGCCGGTGCCGCGCCCGTACGGGCCGTCGTCGCACCGCTTCGGCGCCGGGTCCTCCTCCGGGCAGACCACCGCCGGGTCCTGCGGCCCACGCATGTCCGGCCCGAGCCGGTGCCCGTCGGGGCGCAGCGTGCTGCCGACAGCCGCCGCGTAGTCGTGCGCGGGCGCGCCCTCGACGTCCGGCGTACCGGTCTCACGGAAGAGCAGGTTGCGCCCGTCGTACGCACCCTCGTCGGCCAGGTTGAACGTCTTCTGGTCCGGCGTCGTCCAGCCCCACGGGTAGGCGGACAGCAGCTCGGAGTGCGCCTGGACGGTCAGCTCGACCCGCCGTTTCTCGCCGCCGAACCTCAACCCGACGAGCGCGGCGCGACCGCCGTCCGGCGCGACGTCGACCCGCTGGACGCGTGCGCCGTCGTCGTTCGCCATCTCCATCCGCGTGTACCCGTGGCCGTTGGTGAACCTCGTCGCCGACAGCCAGCCGCCGTCGACGCCGAACCACAGGCCGTCGAGCAGCTTGATCGGGGGCGACCAAAACCCGCCCATCTCGCCGCGGATGTGCCACCCGGTCGCGGGGTACGTGCCGTCGGCCGCCCCGACCTGGTACATCCGGTCACCGGTCACCACCGTGCGACGCTCGGCGAGCCGGTCGGTCACCGAGAGCCCGCCGTCGTCTCCGGCGCCGGTGGGTTCGGCGGCGTACGCTCCCGGCGATCCGAGTGCGCCCACCGCGACGACGACGGCGGCGAGTGCGAGGGGCTTGGGGACGCGAACAGCACGCATGACCGGCTCCCGGGGCTTCCACGTTGAGGCCACCCAAGACGTTCCGCCTTTCCGGCGCTCGGCGCAAGCCCCGGCGAGAAGTGAGACGGCGCGTTGCGTCCTCAGGCTGCGGCGGCGTCGACCACGCGGGCGCCGGGGACGGGGCCACGGGCACGGCGGACCACCCGGCACACGCCGGCGGACGCCAGCTCGACGGCCAGGTCGACGGCGTGGTCGGCGGAGTGGGCGAGGAACGCGCACGTCGGACCCGAGCCGGACACCAACGCGCCGATCGCGCCCAGCTCGCGTCCGGCCGCGAGCGTGCGGCGCAGGGTCGGCCGCAGCGAGACGGCGGCGGGCTGCAGGTCGTTGTGCAGCGCGCGGCCGAGAGCGACCTCGTCACCCGAGGCCAGCGCCGACATCAGGGTGTCGGGCTCCACCGGATGATCGGCGTCGGGCGACGCCGCCCGGGAACCGTTGCGCAGGCGGTCGAACTCGGCGTACACCTTCACCGTCGACAGGCCGGTCGACGCGACCGCGAAGACCCAGTGGAACTCCCCCCGCGCCAGGGCGGGCGTCAGCTGCTCGCCGATGCCGCGACCGACGGCCGTGCCGCCGACGAGGGCGAAAGGGACGTCGGCTCCCAGCGTCGCCGCGACGGCCTGCAGCTCCTCCCTCGACGCGCGGGTGCCCCACAGCGCGTCGCACGCGACGAGCGCCGCGGCGGCGTCGGCGCTTCCCCCCGCCATACCGCCGGCGACCGGGATCTGCTTGCGCAGCTGCAGTGCGACCTCGGCGGGCACGCCCGCGTGCTCGGCGAGTGCGTGGGCGGCGCGGACGGCGAGGTTGCGCCGGTCGTGCGGTACCCCGCGGACGTACTCACCGGTGACGTCGAGCGTCACCCCGCCCTCGTCGTCGGGTGCCCGCGCGGTGAGGTCGTCGGTCAGGGAGACCGCTTGGAAGACGTTGACGAGCTCGTGGAATCGGTCGGAGCGGACGTCACCGACACCGAGGTGGAGGTTCACCTTGGCGGGGGTACGGACGATCACCGAGCTCACGGTCAAGCATGCTATGTGTCCGACCGCGGGCGATGCTCGGCGAGGCGGGCGAACGTCGCGACGTCGAGCGTCTCCCCGCGGGCGCGCGGGTCGACGTCCGCCGCCCGCAGGGCCGACTCGGCAGCGTCCGGGCCACCCGCCCAGCCCGCGAGTGCCGCGCGCAGGGTCTTGCGCCGCTGCCCGAACGCCGCGTCGACGAGCGCGAAGACCTCCTCCCGCGACGCCGTCGTCGCGGGAGGGTCGCGCCGGACGAGCGCGACGAGCCCCGAGTCGACGTTGGGCCGCGGCCAGAACACCCCCCGGTTGACCGAACCGGCCCGCCTGACGTCGGCGAACCAGGCGGCCTTCACGCTCGGCACGCCGTACGTCCTGCTGCCGGGTGGTGCCGCCAGCCGGTCGGCGACCTCGGCCTGCACGAGCACCAGGGCCCGCGCGACCGACGGCAGCGAGGCGAGCACGTGCACCAGGACCGGCACGGCCACGTTGTACGGGAGGTTCGCCACGAGCGCGGTCGGCAGGTGCCTACCGAGGTCGTCCACCGACATCCGCATGGCGTCGGCCCGGACCACCGAGAGCCGGTCGGCGTACGCCGCCGCGCGGTCGGCGACGGTCGCGGGCAGTGCCGCGGCGAGCGTCGCGTCGACCTCGACCGCCACGACCCGCCGGACCGCCGGCAGCAAGCCGAGGGTCAGGGAGCCCAGACCGGGGCCGACCTCGAGCACGACGTCGTCCGCGGTGACACGGGAGAGGCGGACGATCCGCTCGATCGTGCCGACGTCGACCATGAAGTTCTGCCCGCGCACCTTGGTGGGCCGCAGCCCGAGGCGTTCGGCGAGCAGACGCACGTCGGCCGGGCCCAGCAGCCTGGACCCGGCCGATGTGTCCGTCACACGGGCACTATAGGCGGCTGAGCGGGCAGCTCCACTGGCCCGTACCTGCACGCTCGACGAGCTTGTACGCGCGCTGCGTCTGCTCCTCGGGCGAGGCGTCGACCGGGCTGCCGCTGCCTCCCATCGACTGCCAGGTCTGCATGCTGAACTGGTAGAGCCCGTAGTGGCCGTTCGGGTTGACCGCGCGGGGGTTCATGCCCGACTCGCACTCGGCGAGACCGCGCCAGTTCCACCCGCCGAGGGTCCAGAACGTGCCGTCCATGCTGTGCTTCTTGGTGCCCACCAGGACGACCTTGGTCTTGGGCTTCTTGACGATCTTCTCGTCGACCTTCTTGACCTCGCCCTTCTTGCCGTCGACCGAGCGGGTCTCGTAGTAGACGATCTTCTGACCCTTCTTGCCCGGGTCCTCGACCTTGGTGTCGCCCTTGTCGAGCTTGTCGGTCTTCTTCTCCTTGACCGGCGGGGCGATGTCGACCTTCTTCTCCGACTTGGTGACGACCACCCGGAAGACGGTGATGCTCATCCCGTTCTCCAGGTCGGTCTCCTTGCCGGGCCTGACCACGTCGTCGGCGTCCATCGTGACGCCGGCGTCCTCGACCGCGTCGGCGACCGTGCTGCCGAACGACAGCAGCTTCTTCGACTCGTCGTCGGCCTTGACGCTGACGTTCTTGGGCAGGTTGACCGTGAGCTCCATGCCGGCCAGCGGGATGCGGGCGGCACGGTCGGCGGACACGCGCATGCCCTTGCCGCGGATGCCGAGCTGGCGAAGTGCCTCGTCGACGTTGAGCGCAGTGACCCACCTCTTCTGGGTCTTGCCGTCGAGGGTCAGCGTGACCTGGCGGGCGTGCCTGACCACGATGTGGTCGCCGTCGTTGACGGTGTCCGACGGGTCCGGGGCCACGAGGTCACGCGACTTGGGACGGACGTCGGCCTTGTCGAGGACGCTCTGCACGTCCCCGGACAGGGTGTGGACGGTCTGGGTCTTGCCGTCCACGGTGAGTGTGACTGATCTGTCGACCGCCGCGTATGCGACGCCGCCGCCGGCCAAGACCGCGAACGCGGTCACGCCGACGGCAAGTGCTGCCGGTGTCTTGCGCACAGTTCTCCCTGGGGCAACGGGGTAAGGGCCGCAGGGGAGATCGACGAGTCGGCGCATACGCACGACCGTCTGGGGTCCGACGACCGTGCTACGCCCCCGAGCGCCACCCGAGGTCTCCCTGGACCCCGGCTAACAGCCTCGAACTATAACGAGACGATCACACCCGGGCAATCCGACCCACCGGAGAGCCCTCACCGTCCGTCACGTGGGCGGTCGCGGAACCAGGGTCGAATGGGGGTTCGATCAGGGCCACCGGGCCGCCCTGCCGGGTACCGTGGGACGAAACCGGCATCGGGCCGGCAAGCACCGCAGAAGGAGCCCACATGCCGAAGAAGGCCTGGTACATCATCGGCGGAGTCGGCGGCGCGATCGTCGCCTGGTGGCTTCTCCCCAACTGGATCGCCGTCCTGATCATCGCGGCCGTCATCGCCGCTCCCGTCGTCGGCTACTTCATGCTCGACCCGAGCCAGCGCAAGCGCCTGCACCGGGTCCGCCGCAAGCAGATCGGCGGTTGACCAAGCCCCCACCTCCCCGTGATCATGCGGGATGTGACGGGTAGCTCCTCGACGTCCCGGCGGCGTCCCCACGTCCTGCTGATCATGGTCGACCAGCTCGCCGCGTCATGGCTGGCGGCGTACGGGCATCCGCTCGTCGACACCCCCGCGATCGACCGGCTGGCGGGCGGCGCCACCGTCTTCGAGAGCGCGTACTGCCCGTCGCCGCTCTGCGCGCCGTCGCGCGCCTCGCTGCTCACCGGCCGGCTGCCGTCCCGTACCGGGGTCTACGACAACGCGGCCGACATGCGCTCGTCGCTCCCCACGCTCGCCCACCACCTGCGCGCCGCGGGCTACCGTACGAGCCTGGCCGGCAAGATGCACTTCGTCGGGCCCGACCAGTTGCACGGGTTCGAGGAGCGGCTCACCACCGACGTCTATCCCGCCGACCTCGACTGGACGCCCGACTGGCGGCGGCCGATGACCGAGCGGTTCTCCTGGTACCACACGATGGAGAGCGTCCAGACCCCCGCGCGGTGCCTCGCGTCGATGCAGATGGACTACGACGACGAGGTCGCGTTCCAGGCCGTCCGCAGGATCTACGACCACGCGCGTGACCCCGACCGCACACCGTTCTTCCTCACCGCGTCGTTCACCCACCCGCATGACCCGTGGGAGGTGCGGTCGGAGTACTGGGACAGGTACGACCCCGCCGCGATCGAGCCGCCCGCGGTCGGCCGGCTGCCGTTCGGCGAGGCCGACCCGCACAGCCGGCGGCTGCGCGAGATGTTCGCCGCGGAGGACGCCGAGGTGACCGACGAGCAGGTCCGCGCGGCCCGCCACGGGTACTTCGCGGCCGTGAGCTACGTCGACGCACGGGTGGGTGAGATCCTGCACGCGCTCGACGACACGCGCCTCGCCGACGACACGATCGTGGTGTTCACCTCCGACCACGGCGAGATGCTCGGCGAGCGCGGTCTCTGGTACAAGATGTCGTTCTACGAGCACTCGGCCCGCGTGCCGCTGCTGATCCGCGCACCGGGCGGCGCCGCGGCGCATCGCGTCGCGTCGCCGGTGTCGCTCCTCGACCTGGTGCCGACGGTGCTCGACCTCGCGGACCGCCGGCCCGACCACCTCGACGTCGACGGCGTGAGCCTCGCCGGGCTCGTCGCGGGCGGCATCGGCGACCGCGGTGCACCGGTGGTGGCCGAGTACCTCGCCGAGGGCGTGACCGCGCCCGCGGTCATGGTGCGCAGCGGAGCGCACAAGCTGATCAGGTGCCCCGGCGACCCCGACCTGCTGTACGACCTCGACGCCGACCCGGACGAGGTCGACGACCTCGCGGGCAAGCCGGAGCACGCCGCGACGCTCGCCGCGCTGGGCGCCGAGGCCGACGCCCGCTGGGACCTCGACCTGCTCGACCACCAGGTCCGGGCCAGCCAGCGCGACCGGATCTCGGTCGCGCCGGCGCTCGCCGGCGGCGTCCGTACCGACTGGGACTTCTCCCCGCGGGTCGACGGCAGCGCCGTCTACGTCCGCAGCCACACCAACATGTACGACCTGCAGCGCCGCTCCCGCCTGGAGTCGTGACGTCGCCGCTGCTTCACCTCACCAAGATCGACTTCACCTCGTCCCGGCACGAGGTGAAGTCCCTGTTGATCACATTGGCGTGATCAACCGGGACCCGGTCCGGTCAGAGCGCCGGGAGGCCGAAGAGGCGCCGCGCGTTCGCGGCGGTCAGGGCGGCGATCTCGTCCTCGGTCGTCCCGCGCACCTCGGCGAGGCAGCGGACGGTGAGCGGCACGAGGTACGGCGCGTTGGGCCTGCCGCGGTACGGCATGGGCGTGAGGTACGGCGCGTCGGTCTCGACGACGAGCAGCTCGGCGGGTGCGATCGCGGCCGCGGCGCGCAGGTCGGCGGCGTTCTTGAACGTCACCGTGCCCGCGAAGCTCATCACGTAGCCGCGATCGGCGCAGACCCGCGCCATCGCGGCGTCACCGGAGAAGCAGTGCAGCATGGTGTGCTCGGGTGTGCCCTCCTCGGCGAGGATGCGCAGCACGTCGTCGTGGGCGTCGCGGTCGTGGATGACCAGCGCCTTGCCGGCGTCCTTCGCGATCGCGATGTGCCGCCGGAACGCCTCCTGCTGGACGGCGGGCTCCACCCGCTCCCAGTAGGCGTCGAGGCCGGTCTCCCCCACCGCGCGCACCTGCGGCAGCGCGGCCAGCCGCGCGATCTCGGCGTACGCGGCCTCGTCGGCGTCCGCGACCTCGTTGGGGTGGATCGCGACCGCGGCATACACCCCGTCGTACGTCGCGGCGGTGTCGGCGCACCACCGCGACGACGCGACCGTGTCGCCCGTCGTCACCATCGCGGTGACGCCGACGGCACGCGCAGCGGCCACCACGTCGGCGACGCCGGTGTCGAGCGCGTCGAGATGCGTGTGGCTGTCGACCGTGGGCACCCGCAGCGGGTCGGGCGCGGGCGGTGGTGAGCCCTGCCTGCGGGCGTTCACCTGCACTCGTTCACGCGTCGTCGGCGAGCCGCGGGAACAGGGCGTCGCCCTTGCTGACCCGGGCGCCGGCGGTGAGCGTGCCCCACGCACCGGCGTCCTGCACCCGCTGGTCGGCGAGGGCGCCGAGGTGCTCCTCCGCGCCGAGCAGCTCCCACAGCCTGGCGCACGCTTTCGGCATGACGGCGTTGTGCAGCACGGCGATCGCGCGCAACGACTCCGCCGCCGTGTAGAGGACGGTGGCGAGCCGCGCACGCGCCTCGGGGGCGTCGTCCTTGGCGACCTTCCACGGCTCCTGCTCGGTCACGTAGACGTTGACCGCGCCGACGAACTCGTGGGTCGCCGCGAGCGCCTCGTGCAACGCGTACCGGCCGACCGCCTCGTCGGCGACGCGGGCGGCGTCGGCCAGGCGCCCGGCGAGTGCGTCCTCGGCGGGACCGTGGTCGTCCGGCTTGGGCAGCGTGCCGTCGAAGTACCTGCCCACCATCGCGGCCACGCGCGACGCGAGGTTGCCGAGCCCGTTCGCGAGCTCCGAGGTGTAGACCGCGCTCATGTTCTCCCAGGAGAAGGAGCCGTCGGAGCCGAAGTTGATCGCCCGCAGGAAGTAGTAGCGGTAGGCGTCGGAGCCGAAGTGGTCGACGATCTCGCGCGGGTGGATGCCGGTGAGCTTGGTCTTGCTCATCTTCTGCCCGCCGACGAGCAGCCAGCCGTGCGCGAAGACCGTACGCGGCACGTCGACGCCGGCGGCCATGAGCATGGCGGGCCAGATCACCGCGTGGAAGCGCGCGATGTCCTTGCCGACCAGGTGCAGGTCGGCCGGCCAGATGCTCTCGAAGCCCTCGTCGCCGTACCCGGCGGCGGTCGCGTAGTTGAGCAGCGCCTCGATCCAGACGTAGAGGACGTGGTCCTCGTCCCACGGCACCGGGATGCCCCAGTCGAACGTGGACCTGGTGATCGAGAGGTCCTGCAGACCCTGCCGGACGAACGAGACGAGCTCGTTGCGGGTGCTCTCCGGCCGGACGAACTCCGGGTGCTCCTCGTAGAGCGCGAGCAGACGGTCGGCGTACGCGGAGAGCCGGAAGAAGTAGTTGGTCTCCGAGATGATCTCGACGGGCCTGCCGTGGATCGGGCAGAGCTTCACGCCGTTCTCGTCCTCATCGAGCTCGCTCTCGAGCTTGAACTCCTCGCACGAGACGCAGTACGGGCCCTCGTAGCGGCCCTCGTAGACTTGGTCGGCGTCGTACAGCGCCTGCCAGAACGTGCGCACCCGCTCGATGTGGCGCTGCTCCGTGGTGCGGATGAAGTCGTCGTTGCTGATGTCGAGCACGCCGAGCACCGGCTTCCACTCGGTCTCGACGAGGCGGTCGCACCACTCCTTCGGCGTGACGCCGGCGGCCTCCGCGGACCGCATGACCTTCTGCCCGTGCTCGTCGGTGCCGGTGAGGAAGTGCACCCGCTCGCCGCGCTGACGGTGCCAGCGCGCGATCATGTCCGCCGCCACCGTGGTGTACGCGTGCCCCAGGTGCGGGACGTCGTTGACGTAGTAGATCGGCGTGGTGACGTAGAACGCCCGCGTGTCCCTCTCGGCTGCCATGGGGACATACTCCCAGCGGCCCGGCCCCGGCGACGACGAGGGCCGACACCGTGCCCCTCAGCGGATGAGTCGCTCCGCGAGCTCGCGTGCCACCTGGACCGGGTGGGGCTGGTCCTCCTCGTGGAGGACGCCGAGGACGACCTGGTCCGCGCCGGCCCTGAGGTGCTCGCCCACCCGCGCGGCGATCGTGTCGGCGTCACCCCAGGCGACCAGCTCGTCGACGAGCCGGTCACTCAGGTCGGAGATCTCGTCGTCCGCGAAACCCATCCGCCGGATGTTCTCCGCGTACCCCCTGACCCCGCCTCCGACGAGGAACCTGAGCGGTCCGCGTGCCGTTTCCCGCGCCCGCGCGGGATCAGTGTCGAGAACCACCATCTGGTCGACCACCAACGTGGAGTCGTGGCCCAGGGCGCGGCGCGCGTCCGCGGTGAAGGCGGGCGTGACGAGGAGGACCACGGCGCCGGCGAACCGGTCGCGGGCGAGCTGGAGCTTACGGGGGCCGAGCGCCGCCAGGATGCGCCGATCCGCGGGCACCGGCGGTTCACCTGTGTCGAGCCGGTCGAGGAACTCGTTCAGGGCCCGCAGCGATCGCGGTGTCTGCGGACCACCGAGCCCGACGACGAACCGACCTGGATGGGTGGCCTCGAGGTCGGCGTACAACGCGGTCACCGCTTCCGGACCGTAGACGCCGAGCGGGATGATCCCGGGTGCGACCGGTATCGTCGTGGTCGCGCGGATGATCTTCGCTATCGGGTCCAGGGTGGTCAGCTGCCCGCCGGACAACCAGATCGTGGAGTACCCCAGCTTCTCCACCTCGACCGCGTCATCGAGGTAGGAGTCGTCGGCGGACAGGTCCAGCGAGACACCGATCGGCCCCAGGTCGAGTGTGGTCACGGCCACCCCCTGTCAGTCGCGAACCTCATGGATCCTTACCACCGCGAGACTAGAACCCGAACCAAACTTGAGGTCAAGTCGACATCCGCGGGCTACTCGGCTCCGCGGACCACGGCGTCGTAGACGTCGCGCTTCGGGACGCCGGCCGCGCGGGCGACGTCGGCGATGGCCTGCTTGCGCGGCGTACCGGCCGCCTCGCGGTCGGCGACCGCGGCGGCCAGGTCGGCGGGGTCGGTCGAGACGGCGGGACGGTCCGCGCCCGCGACGACCACGGTGACCTCGCCCCGGACCCCCTCGTCCGCCCAGGCCGCCAGCTCGTCGAGCGGGCCGCGCCTGACCTCCTCGTACGTCTTCGTCAGCTCGCGGCACACCGCGGCGCGGCGCCCCGCGCCGAAGGCGTCGGCCATCGACCGGAGCGTCGCCGCCAGCCGGTGCGGCGCCTCGAAGAAGACCAGCGTGCGCGGCTCGCCGGCGAGCTCACCGAGCCGGGTCGCGCGCTGGCCGTCCTTGCGCGGCAGGAAGCCCTCGAAGCAGAACCGGTCGACGGGCAGCCCGCTCACGGCCAGCGCCGTGGTGACGGCGGAGGGGCCTGGCACGGAGGTGACGTGCACGCCCGCCTCCACCGCGTCTGCCACCAGCCGGTAGCCGGGATCGGACACGCTCGGCATGCCGGCGTCGGTCACCAGCACCACCCGCGCGCCGCCCCGCAACTCGTCGAGCAGCCCGGGAGTACGGGCCCGCTCGTTGCCGTCCCAGTACGAGACGATGCGCCGCGGGGTGACGCCGAGCGCGCCGCAGAGCCGCCGCAGCCGCCTGGTGTCCTCCGCGGCCACGACGTCGGCGCCACCGAGTTCGGCGGCCAGCCGCGGTGACGCGTCACGCGGGTCGCCGATCGGCGTGCCGGCGAGCACGAGCACCCCGCTCATCGGCTCAACCACGAGAGCGCGGCAGACAGCACTTCTTGTACTTGGCACCGGACTCGCACCAGCAGGCGTCATTGCGACCCGGCGGCCAGGGCACGAACCGCGCGTCGTCGTCCGCGTCCTCGACGTACCGGTCGCGGACCGACGGGTCGGTGGCATCGGCGTCGAGGTCGGCCGCGAGGTCGGCGTACTCGTCCACCGAAGCCGCCAGCACCGCCAACCGCGCGGCCCCCTGTGCCGACGCCGTCGCCAGAGCGCACTCGACGGTGGCGCGGTGCTCGTCCCACGAGCCGCCGTAGGTCTCGGTGAGCTCCGGCCACCGGGCACGCAGCCGGTCGAACTCCGCGCGGGGCCAGAACAGCTCCGCCACGCCCTCGACGTCGTGCGGTGCCGTGTGGATCTCGTGCAGCTCGTCGGCGAGGTCGTCGTGGGCGTCGTGCGGCAGGTCGAGCTCTCTGCGCACCCGATGACGTGACTGGAGGAGGGCGTTGAACACCTGAACCGGCTCAACGGCGTCGTCGCCCGCCGACGGCTCCTGGGCGACGTCGTCCTTCGGCACGGCGAGGTCCAACGCCTCGGTCAGCCACTGCTCGGCGAGCTCCGTGCGGTCCATCGCCTCCAGGGCGTCGGTGACGTAGTACGCCGCCTCCGGGTCGCGCGACAGCTGCGGACGGAGTGCGGTCAGCGCCACCATGGCGTCGTCCACGCGGTCGAGGCGGTACAGCAGCTCGGCGCGCAACGCTCGGGCGTACCCGGCCCCGAGTCCCGCGTCGCTGCCACGGTCGGCCGCGACGGCCCGGTCCACCTGGGCGAGCGCACTCACCAGATCGTCGCCCTCGGCGGACAGCTCGGCGGCCAGGCACAGCGCGTACGCGGCGTCGGCCGGGTCGGCGAGACGGTCCTGGTCCACGGCCTCGACCAGCGAAGCGGCGACCCGGCGCGGATCGTCGCCACGCTTCAGGGTGGTGGCGCCGATCTCGTCGAGGTCATCGGAGGTGAGTACGTCGGTCCCCGCCATGCCGAGCACGGTACCGCCCACCGGTTCCCGCCGCTCACCCGCTCATGGGACGTTGTCACCACAGATCCCGGACCGCCGACAAACGCGGGGGGCACCACCGGTGCGGGTGGCGAATCCCTACCATTGCGTGGTGGCAACCACGCAGACGCGCCCCGCCCAGACGCGCGACGAGCCCGTCCGGTGGGCACCAGGCGAGCTCGCGGCCAGGATCGCCTCACGCATCCCCGGCAGCGCCCTGCTCGGCTGGCTCGGGCCGATCGCGGTCACCCTGGTCGCGGGGGTCCTGAGGTTCTGGAACCTCGGCAACCCGCACTCGATCATCTTCGACGAGACGTACTACGCCAAGGACTCGCTCTCGCTCCTGCAGTACGGCGTCGAGCACGAGTACGCCGACAAGGCCGAGGTCGTCGACAAGCTCCTGCTCGGTGGCAACACCGACATCTTCAAGGAGAACGCGTCGTTCATCGTCCACCCGCAGGTCGGCAAGTGGATGATCGCGATCGGGTACCTCCTCGTCGCGTTCGCCAAGACGACCCTGCAGGGGGAGGCGTTCGACTGGCAGGCGGGCGTCACACCCGTGGGCTGGCGCCTCTCGGCCGCCATCGTCGGCACCCTCGCGATCCTCGTCGTCGCCAGGACGGCACGGCGCATGACCAGGTCGACGATGCTCGGCTGCCTGGCCGGCCTCCTGCTCTGCCTCGACGGGCTCGAGTTCGTGCAGAGTCGCATCGCCCTGCTCGACATCTTCCTGATGTTCTGGATCCTGGCGGCGTTCGCGTGCCTCGTCGCCGACCGCGACCGCGCGCGACGAAGGCTCGCGCGCCTGGTCGAGGAGCGCGGGGCCGACCTCATGGGCCCGTTCCTCGGCATCCGCGGCTGGCGCATCGCCGCCGGCGTCTGCCTCGGCCTCGCACTCGGCACCAAGTGGACGGCGATCTGGTACATCGCCGCCTTCGGCCTCCTCACGTTCTTCTGGGACGTCGGCGCCCGGCGCGCGGCCGGGATCAAGCGGCCGTTCCTCGCGGCGCTCAAGCTCGACTCTCCCCTCGCGGTCGTCTCGATCGTCGTGGTCTCCGCCTCGGTGTACGTCGCGTCGTGGTGGAGCTGGTTCGCGTCGGACGACGGCTGGGACCGCAACTGGACCGACGAGTCGCGGTTCGGCGTCCCGGCGATCGTCCGCAACTGGTGGCACTACCACGTCGAGATCTACAACTTCCACACCGGCCTCACGTCGCACCACGACTACCAGTCCTCGCCGTGGGGGTGGCTGCTGCTCGCTCGTCCCGTCGCGTACTTCTACGAGTCACCACCAGGGTGCGGCGCCGACAACTGCTCGACCGCGATCACCGGCATCGGCACGCCCGCGATCTGGTGGGCGGCGATACCCGTGATCCTCGGGATGCTCTGGCTCTGGTTCGCACGCCGTGACTGGCGTGCCTCTGCCGTCCTCGTCGGCGTGGTGGTCGGCATCGCACCGTGGCTGCAGTACCCCGACCGCACGATGTTCTTCTTCTACGCCCTGCCCGCGCTGCCGTTCATCGTCCTCGCACTGACGGTCGCGGCCGGCTGGGCACTAGGCCCGCAGCCACCACCCGGCCAGCCCGCCAGCAACCGCCGCGTGGGCGGCGCGATCGCCGCCGGCGCCTACGTCCTGCTGGTGGCGGCGAACTTCCTATACTTCCTGCCCATCTGGACGGCACAGCTGATCACGTACGCCAGCTGGGGCGCCCGCATGTGGCTCCGCACCTGGATCTAGCCGCACCCGGCAGGCTCGGCGGATCGACCATCGCCGGGGTGGGCCAGCGCGCTGGGCGAGAGGCACCCGACGATCGCCGGCGCCTCGTGGACGAGCGTGTCGTCGGTGAGTGCCTCCACCATGAACAGCGCGAAGTCCACGCGCCGCGTCAGGTTGCTCGCGAGGACCGGGTCGCCGACGTGGCGGCTCCACACGGGCAGACCCTGGCTCTGGCCCTCCTCGAGGTCGCTGCCACGGACGACGGTCCACCGCCGGTCGCCGGCGAAGATCCGCCGGCACGCCTCCACCTGGTCGTCGATCTCGACCGCGCGCACGAGGCGGGCCAGCCAGGTGCCGATCCGGACGGACGCCTTGAACCTCCAGGAGTACCGGTCCTCGCCGTCCCTGCTGATGTGCCAGCCGCACGAGAAGACCAGGCGCGCGTCTGGGTCGGCGTGGTCGAGCACCGCCTGCGCCGTGCCCGACGAGTACTGCTGCACGCCCCAGGGCGCAAGCACGGTCAGCACGTCGTCGCATCCGGCGACCGCCTTCCGGATCACCTCTCGGTCGTTCGTGTGTCCGGGAACGATCGTGATCCGGTCCGCGAACGCGGCGAGCTTCGAGACGCTGCGTTCGCGACACACGCCGACGACCTCGTAGCCGCGGTCCAGCGCGTGCTGAACCAGGTACAGCCCGAGCTTCCCCGAGGCGCCGACGATGCAGACCTTCCGCATCTGCTCCGTGCTCATGTCCCCGCTCCTGACTCTCGTGTCGCCGGTCGAACTTACGATGTAAGCCACGGTATGCTTACGGTGTAAGTCCGTCAAGTGGCAACCGGGAGGAGCACCCGTGCGCGAGCGCAGCACCGGCCGGCGCGCGAGACCGAAGCGCGCGCCGCTCAGCCGGGAGCGGGTGGTCACCGCCGCGATGGTTCTGGCCGATGAGAAGGGTGCAGCCGGGATCACCATGCGGGCGATCGCCGCCCGGCTGAGCGTCGAGGCGATGTCGCTCTACAACTACGTGACCGGCAGAGAGGACATCCTCGACGGCATGGTCGACGCGGTGTTCGGCGAGATCGACCTTCCGACGTCGACCATGGACTGGAAAGAGGCCATGCGCGACCGTGCCGCCTCGTCGCGCACGGTGCTTCGGCGCCATCCCTGGGCCGTCGCCCTGATGGACTCCCGCAGCAAGCCCGGGCCGGCGACCTTGCGCCACCACGACTCCGTCCTGGGCGCCCTGCGAGCGGGAGGCTTCTCCGTCGCGATGGCCGCGCATGCCTTCTCCGTGATCGACAGCTATCTCTACGGGTTCGTCATCCAGGAGCTGAGCCTGCCGTTCGCGAGCTCTGTCGAACTCGACGAGATCGCAGGCGACATCCTGCGCGACCTGCCGACCGACGCCTACCCGCACCTCACCGAGCTCATCACCGAGCACGCCCTTCGGCCGGGCTACGACTACGCCGACGAGTTCGAGTTCGGCCTCTCCCTGATCCTCGACGCGCTGCACCCCGACGAGGTGTAGTCGCACCCGGATCTCCTCCCGTCGACAGCGTGACCTGGTCGGTTCGAGCCGGGGAACGTTTCCAGGTGCCGAATCGGGCTCTGAGGGTTGACGTTCGCGGCCGGTGATGCCATCTTCTGGTAACGGTTCCAGTAATCGCGAGGAGATCGACCAGCGATGTCCACCCCACCTGCCTCAGCCGTGCATCCGACCCCGCCGGGCGCGCGGCGCCGCGTGGTCGGCGCCGCCGTCGTCGGGACGATCGTCGAGTGGTACGACTTCACGCTCTACGGTCAGGCCGCCGCGCTCGTCTTCAGCCAGCTGTTCTTCCCCAGCTTCAGCCCGCTCGCCGGTACGGCCGCGGCGTTCGCCACGTACGCCGTCGGGTTCTTCGCACGCCCACTGGGCGGACTCGTCTTCAGCCACTTCGGCGACCGGATCGGGCGCCGGCCGATGCTGGTGCTGACGCTGTGTCTGATGGGCGTGGCCACCACCCTCATCGGGTTCCTGCCCACCTACGCCACCGTCGGCCTGTGGGCGCCGGTCCTGCTCGTCCTGCTGCGCCTGCTGCAGGGCGCCGGGGCGGGCGCCGAGTACGCCGGCGCGGTGGTGATGGTGGCGGAGCACAGCAGCGCGCGCAGACGCGGCCTCGCGGCGGCCGTGCCCGCCGCCGGCACGTTCGTCGGCATCCTGCTCGCCACCGGCACCGCCACGATGGTGTCGCGGCTCCCCGACGACGCCCTGCTGAGCTGGGGCTGGCGGGTGCCCTTCTGGTGCTCGGTCGTGGTCGTCGCCGTCGGCATCTACCTGCGTCGCCGGGTGCTCGAGTCGCCGGAGTTCGAGAGCGTCAAGGACCAGGGCACGGAGCACCGGCTCCCGCTCGCTCGGCTGCTCCGCACCCAGCCGCGACGGGTGCTGCTCGCCATGGGCACGAACTTCGCGCTCAACGGCTACTCGTACGTGCTCCAGGTCTTCTTCCTCACCTACATCACCACCCAACTGGGCATGGCGAAGAGCGTCGGGCTCACCGGACTGTTCATCGCCTCGGCCGTGGCCATCGTCACGATCCCGCTCTTCGGCGCGCTGTCCGACCGGGTCGGCCGGCGGACGGTGTACGTCTCCGGCGCCGTGTTCGCCACCGCCTTCTCGCTCGTGCTCTTCCCGCTGCTCGACACCGAGATCCCGTGGGTGATCTGGCTCGCCCTGACCATCGGGGTCGCCGTCGGCGCGGCGTCGATGTTCGGGGCGCAGGGGTCGTTCTACGCCGAGCTGTTCGACACCAGGTCCCGGTACAGCGGCATCGCGTTCGTCCGCGAGGTCACCGGCGCCCTCATCGGCGGACCGACACCGTTCCTCGCGACGGCGCTGCTGGCCGTCGCGAGCGGCAGCCCGTGGCCGATCGTCGGGTACATGGTGTTCACGACCGTCGTGTCCGCCGTCTGCGCGGCGCTGCTGCCCGAGACGAACCCTCGTGACCGCCGCCACGAGGTCGAGCCGGCCGCGGAGCGTGCGTCGTGACGGGTGCGCGCCTCGCCGGCAAGGTCGCCGTCGTCACCGGCGGGGCGCAGGGTATCGGCGAGGCGGTCGTCGAGAAGTTCCTGGCCGAGGGTGCCCGCGTCGCGTTCCTCGACCGGGACGCCGAGCGCGGTCATACCGTGGCCGCGCGACTCGGCCGGGACGTCGCGTTCCACGAGTGCGACATCACGGCGAGGGACCAGGTCGACCGTGCCCTCGCCCGGGTGACGGAGGCCCACGGTCGGATCGACGTGCTGGTCAACAACGCGGGCGTCTCCGCGTACTTCGACGCCGTCGACATGACCGACGCCGAGTGGGACAGCGTGTTCGCGGTGGACCTCAAGGGGGTCTGGCTGTGCGCGCGCGGCGTGCTCGCCGGCATGCGCGAAGCCGGTTCGGGGAGCATCGTGAACGTCTCGTCGATCCACGCGCGGATGACGACGACGGGCATGTTCCCGTACGCCGCGGCGAAGGCGGGGGTCTCCGGCCTCACCCGCAGCCTCGCGCTCGACGAGGGGCCCAATGGCATCCGGGTCAATGCGGTCTGTCCCGGTTACACGCGGACGCAGCTCGTCCAGGAGTACATCGACCGGCAGCCCGATCCCGAGGCCGCCGAGCGCACCATCGTCGGCGTCCATCCGCTGGGTCGGATCGCGACACCCGCCGAGATCGCCGCCGTCTGCGCGTTCCTCGCCAGCGACGAGGCGAGCTTCGTGACGGGCGCCGAGGTGTTCGTCGACGGCGGTCTGAGCGCCAAGTTCGCAAGTTGACACGGTTCGCAACCTGACACGACGCGAGGAGCAGACACGTGGAAGTCGCCGAGGGAATCCACCGGATCGAAGCGCCGTTCGGGGACCGGGTCAACGCGACCTACCTGCTCGCCGGCACGCGCGCCGCGCTGCTCGTGGACACGACGACCAAGGACACCGCGGCCACGCACATCGGCGGCTACCTCGACCGGATCGACCTCGACCCCCACCGGCTCAGATACGTCGTCAACACGCACTCGGACTGGGACCACATGGCCGGCAACGGCGCGATCCGCGCGCTGGCGCCCGACGCCGTGTTCTGCTGCCACGAGCTCGACCGGCCGATGATCGAGGACGTCGACCGGATGATCGACCGCAGGTACGGGGACTTCGCCGCCGACCACGGCCACGACGAGACCGACGAGGCCAAGGCCGCGGTGCGTGCCGCGACCGAGACCGTCCCGATCGACGTCGGGCTGACCGGCGGTGAGGTCATCGACCTCGGCTCGGGGTGGCGGGTGACGGTCCTGCACACGCCGGGACACTCGTGGGGCAGCATCAGCGTCCACGACCCGCGCTCCGGCGCGGTCGTGGTGGGCGACGCGGTCCTCGGCGACGCGGTGCCGACAGCGGCGGGCGCACCCGCGTTCCCACCCACGTACCGGTACCTCGACACCTACCTCGCCACGATCGGCCTGCTCACCGCGTTGGCACCCCGGCTGCTGCTGACCGGCCACTACCCCGTCTACGCCGCCGACGAGGCGGCGGAGTTCCTGTACCTGAGCCGGGCGTTCACCGACCGCGTCGAGAGTGCCCTGCGCGCCGAGTTGGCCGAACGGTCCGAGCCCGTGACGCTGCGCGAGCTCACGACGGTGCTCGGGCCGCGGCTCGGCGACTGGCCGGTCGAGGCGACCGCCGCGCTGTTCTTCCCGCTCTCCGGTCACGTCGAACGGCTCGTCGCGCACGGCGCCGTCGACACCGGTCGCGACGCGGACGGCCACCTCACGTACCGCAGCGCCCGATGATCACGCTCGACAACGGCCTCCTCACCGTGCGGGTCGCACCGGAACGCGGTGCGGAGATCCGCTTCCTCGGCGCTCCCGGCGGGCCGAACCTGCTCTTCCACCAGCCGACGGCCACGCCGCTGCGGGAGAGCAACTCGACGGGGTACGGCTCGACGGAGGGCGACTGGCTCTCGGAGTACCGCGGCGGGTGGCAGGAGCTGTTCCCGAACGCGGGTGCGCCCTGCCAGGTGCAGGGCGTGCCGTTGCCGTTCCACGGTGAGGCGTCGAGCGCGCGGTGGGAGGTCGTCGAGGCCGACGCGACCACGGCGGTGCTCCGCACGCCGGCCAGGCTGCCGCTCGTCCTCGAGCGCCGGATGCGGCTCGACGCGGAGCGCGCGGTGCTGACCGTCGAGGAGACCGTCACGAACGAGTCGGCGCTCACCGTCCCGTACGTGTGGGGGCACCACCCGGCGTTCGACGCCGTCGAGGGCGCGCGGCTCGACCTGCCCGGCGCGACGGCACGGGTGCCCGCCGACTACGACCCGCCACTGAACGACCTGCGACCGGATACGACGAGTCCGTGGCCGCTGGTCGCCGCCAAGGCCGGCGGCGAGATCGACCTGCGCGCCGTGCCGGGCGGCCCCCGCGAACGCGTCGTCTACCTGACCGACCTGGCCGCCGGCTGGGCCGCGCTGCGGCGTCCCGGCGACGGGTGCGGAGTCGCGCTCGCCTGGGACCTCGCGACGTTCCCGCACGCGTGGCTGTGGACCGAGATCGGCGGGCCCGACTTCCCCTGGTACGGCCGGTCGCGCATCGTCGCGCTCGAACCTGCCTCGTCGTGGCCGAACGACGGACTCGCGGCCGCGATCGAACGAGGCCGCCACCACCGACTCGGCCCGCACGAACGGCATTCGACCTGGCTGACCGTGTCGCTGTTCGGCGCCGACACGCGTCCCGTGACCCACGTCGACCGCGACGGCGGCGTCGACGTCCACAACCCCGAGGAGTGACCATGCGGCGAGCTCGAACCCTTCAGGTGGCACTGGCCGCCGGCGCGCTTGTCGTCGCGTCGACGGCCTGCGCGGCCGACGCGGAATCGGCGGACGCGAAGGCGAAGATGGCCCTGTTGCTGCGGTCGCAGGGCGGCACCACGTACTTCCAGCAGGTGGCGAAGGGAGCGCGCGCGGAGGCGAAGAAGCTCGGCGCCGACCTCACCGTCCAGTTCACCAACAGCTCCGACGAGCAACTGTCGGCCGTCGACACGGTGATCTCCTCGGGAGCCAAGGGGATCATCGTGACCATCCAGGACCCGTCGATCGGCCCGTCGGTCGCGACGAAGGCCAAGGCGGGCGACGTGGCCCTGCTCGCCAGCTCCGACCCGTTCGACGACACGGCCGGCAAGGCCGTCCCGGTCGTCACGCTCGACGCGAAGAAGGTCGGCAGCGACGTCGGCGCCGAGATGGCCGCGCAGTACGAGAAGGCGGGCTGGGCGAAGGCCGGCGGCACGGTCAAGGTGGCGTCGGTCGAGCTGCCGAAGGTGTCGACGTGCATGGATCGCACTGACGGCGCCCGCTCGGCGTTCCTGAAGGCGACGCCCGGGTTCAAGAAGTCCGACATCGTGAAGCTGAGCTACGACGGCACGCTGAACTCGGCGAACGACACCATGAGCTCGGCGCTCAACAACCACCGCGACGTCGACCGCTGGCTCGTCTGGTCGTGCAACGACGAGGGCGTCGTCGGCGCGCTGACGGCGCTGACCAACGGCGGCATCGGAGCCGACCGGCTGCTCGGTGTCGGCCTCGGCGCCAACCTCGCGTGCGACCAGTGGGACAAGGGCAAGGGCACCGGCCTCGTCTCCGCGATCGCCCTCGACCCCGCGGACAACGGCCGGATGTCCGTCCGCGCCATGTACAACCTGCTGGCGAAGGACAAGGCGCTGCCACCGGTGACGATCTTCCCCGGCGAGCTCGTCACGCCGGACACCCCGCGCGCCGAGCTGCCGTGTTGACCGCTCCGGTACGCGCCCCCGCGCTCGCGCTCCGGGGCATCGGCAGGAGCTTCCCCGGTGTGCGGGCACTCGACGACGTGACGATCGAGGTGCGCGCCGGGGAGGTCCTTGCCCTCGTCGGTGAGAACGGTGCGGGAAAGTCGACGCTGCTGCGCATCCTGAGCGGCGACCAGCAGCCGGACGAGGGCGAGCTGCGGCTGCCGTCCGGGCCGGTACGGTTCGGCTCACCACGAGACGCCAGGGCGGCAGGCGTGCGGGTCGTGTCCCAGGAACCCGAGCTGGTCGACCCGTTGAGCGTCGCGGAGAACGTGTTCCTCGGTCAGGTCGCGCGGGCGTCGGGCGGCCGGCTGGTCCGGCGGCGCGACCTGCACCGGCGTACCGCGGAGATCCTCGACCGGTACGGCTTCGCGGGCGACCTCGACCCGCAGGCGATCGCGGCCGACCTCTCGCCGTCGCAGCGGCAGCTCGTCGAGATCGTGCGGGCCCTGCACGAGGGGGCGACCGTGCTCGCACTCGACGAGCCGACGTCGTCGCTGTCGGAGCGGGAGGCCGACCGCCTGCTCGGCACCGTCGAGCGGCTGCGCCGCGACGGCGTCGCCATCGTCTACGTCTCCCACCGGTTGCGCGAGACGCTGCGGCTGGCCGACCGAGTCGCCGTCCTGCGCGACGGGCGGCTCGTCGCGACCGAGGACGCGGCGGCACTGTCCGAGGCCGACGTGGTCAGGCTGATGGTGGGCCGCCCGCTGACGGCCGTGTTCGACCGGCCGGAGCCGCCCGCCCTCGGCGACGTCCGGCTGCGGGTCGAGCACCTGTCGGCCCCCGGGTTGCACGACGTGGGCCTCACCGTCCGCGCCGGTGAGATCGTCGGCCTGGCCGGACTCGTCGGCGCGGGACGCACCCGGCTGGCCCGCGCGCTCTACGGCGAGCTGCCGCTCACCGGTGGGCGGGTCGAGGTGGACGGCCGGCCCGTCCGGCTGCGGCACCCGCGCGACGCGATGGCGGCCGGCATCTGCCGGACTCCGGAGGACCGCAAGGGCGACGGTCTCGTCATGGTCCGCAGCGTGCGCGAGAACGTGACGCTGGCGATCCTGAAGCGACTGTCCACATTCCGGTTCGTCCGCAGGCGCGCCGAGCGGACCGTGGTCGCGGACCTGACCGCGTCGCTCCGGGTGAAGGCGCCCTCGATGGATCACCCGGTCGCCACGTTGTCCGGCGGCAACCAGCAGAAGGTCGTGCTCGCCAGGGCGCTCGCCGCCGCGCCGCGCGTGCTGGTGCTCGACGAGCCGACCCGCGGTGTCGACGTCGGCGCGAAGGCCGAGATCTACCAGCTCGTCTTCCGACTGGCCCGCGACGGTCTCGCGGTCGTCGTCGTGTCGTCTGAGCTGCCCGAGGTGCTCGGGCTGGCCGACCGGATCCTCGTCCTCGCCGGTGGCCGGATCACCGGCGAGCTGTCCCGCGACGACGCCACCGAGGAACGAGTCCTCGCCCTCGCGATGCCGGCCGAGGACGCGGCGTCAGGGAGCGACCGGTGACCGCGCGCGCCGGCCACCGCCTCGTCCGCGCGATCGGTGGACAGAACCTGAGCCTGTTGATCGCGCTCGGCCTGCTGATCGCCGTGATCGGCGTGCAACGACCGAACTTCTTCCTGCTCACCAACATGATCAGCATCGGCGTGTCGGTCGCGCTGCTCGGCCTGGTGTCGCTCGCGCAGACCGTCACCATCCTGTCGGGCGGCCTCGACATCTCCATCGGCGCCGTCGTCGGCCTCGCCTCCGTGACCGCGGCGATCGGCGCGGCGACCGGCACCGCGTACGGCGTCGCGATCGGGCTGGTCACCGGACTCGCTGCGGGCCTGGTCAACGGGTTGCTCATCCTCGTCGGCAGGGTCAACCCGATCATCACGACGCTGGCCACGTTCTCGGCCTTCCAGGGCCTGACGTTCATCGCCGCGCGCGGTGAGGCGATCGGCGTCGCCGACGCGGCCTTCCTCTGGCTGGGCAGCGGGCGCATCCTCGGCATCCCCTTCCCGTTGCTCGTGCTCGTCGCCGGCGCGGTCGCGTTCCACGTGCTGCTCACGTACACCGACATCGGCCGCGGTGTCTACGCGATGGGTGGCAACCCGGCCGCGGCACGGCTCGCGGGCATCCGCCTGCCGCGCTACACCCTCGCCATCTACGCGCTCGCCGGGCTCGTCGCGGGACTCGCCGGCGTGCTGCTCACGGCGCGGTCGGGCGCGGGTGTCGCCGACTCCGGCGCACCCAACCTGTCGCTGCAGTCGATCACCGCCGCGCTGCTCGGCGGCTGCGCGCTGTCCGGCGGGCGCGGCAGCGTCGCCGGCACCGTTCTCGGTGTCGCGCTGCTCGGCGTGCTGCAGAACGGCCTGGTGCTGCTCAACGTGCCGCAGTTCTACCAGCTCGTCGCGCAGGGCTGCCTGCTCGTGTTCGCCGTGATGATCCAGGAGTACCGGGGGTTCCGTCCGCTGCGCCGGCTGCGCGGCCCGTCCACCACACCGGAGGAGGCGTGACATGCGCGCACGTACCGTACTGACCGCGATCGTCACTGCCCTGTTTCTCGCATTGCCGGCGACCCTCGTCCCGTCCGCCGCGTCCGCCGAGCCGGCCACGACGGGCGCCGTCGTGCCGATCGACTGGTCGGCGTTCCGGTCGGCGCCGCGCGACGCGGAGGCGCGGCTGACGGCGGCGATCCTGAACAGCGCGGCGAAGTACGCCCTGACCGTCTGGTACCCCGACACGTACGGCGACCAGACCGGCGACGTGCTCGACCTCGGTGGCATCGCCGAGCCGAACATCCGCCCGCCCGCCGGTGAGGCGTTCGCGCTCGCGGTCGCGCTGCGGACCGGTGCGTACGACCCAGACGCCACCGGGGTGAGCGAGGCCGACTCACGCGACGTGGCGACTCGTCTCACCGCGTCGGTGGCCGCCGGGCACGTCGCGAACGGCGCGGGCGGCTGGGGCGACGACTGGCAGACCGCGCTGTGGGCGTACTACGCGGGCTATGCCGGCTGGCTGCTCTGGGACGACCTCACCGCCGGGCAGCGGGCCCAGGTGACGGCGATGGTCGTGCACGAGGCGGACCGGTTCCAGACGTACCAGGTGCCGTACTACCGCGACGCGGACGGCACGGTGTTGACCCCGGGCGACAGCAAGGCCGAGGAGAACGCCTGGAACGCCGACCTGCTGCAGCTCGCGACCGCGATGATGCCGGGACACCCGCACTGGCCGGCCTGGATGAGCAAGAACCTCGAGCTGATGCTCTCGGCGTTCGCACGCCCGTCCGACGTCGAGCGCAGCACGGTGGTCAACGGGCGCCCCGTACGCGACTGGCTCGACGGCTCGAACATCGCCGAGGACGGCACGCTCGTCAACCACGGCTTCATCCACCCCGACTACATGGCCACGGTCGCGGAGAACACCGGCGCCCCGCTCACGTACGCGCTCGCCGGGCAGCCGACGCCGAGGGCGGCGTTCTGGAACGCCGACCTCGTGTACGACTCGCTGGTCGACGTCGACTTCCCGAGCCCGCCGTACCGCGAGCCGGGCGGCACCGTCTACACGCGGAGCCCGGCCGGCACGGCGAGTCCCGGCGTCTACTACCCGCAGGGCAACGACTGGGGCACCTCGCGGCGCATGCACTTCGCGCTCGTCGACACCCAGGCCGACCTGTTCGGCTTCGACGACGACGCGAGCGTGCCGGCGGCCGGCTGGGCCCACGAGCACGCCGCGACCGTGCGGTCCATGCAGCAGCGGTTCGACGACGGGCGGACGTACGGCGAGGCGGCGGAGGACACGTACGCGGGCCGCGAGCAGTGGGTGGCCTTCATGGCGGCGGCGACGTACCTCACCCGCTGGGTCGCGCACCAGGGCCCGGTGGACGTCACGAACCGTCCGTATCCGCGTCCCGCCGAGCTGACGCTCACCGGCCCCGACCTAGTCGAGGCAGGCGCGTCCGGCACCGTCGACGCGCATGTGCGCAACACCGACCGCGCCGCGATCCGCGACGTCACCGCGCGTCTCGCGGTGCCGGCCGGCTGGTCCGCGCGGGCCGACGGCGCGACGTGGTGGCGGATGCTGCGCGGAGGTGCGTCGGCCACGGCGGCCTGGCGCGTGCGCGCCCCGCGCGACGCGGAGCCCGGTACGTACACGCTCGCGGCCACGGTCTCGTACCGGCAGGGCGCGCGACGCGTCGAGGTACCGACCGACCTACGGGTCGACGTCCCACCGCCCGCTCCCACGGGCGACACGTGGGTGTCCGACCTCACCTGGATGCGCGCGTCGAACGGATACGGACCGGCGCTCCTCGACCGCAACTACTACGGCGACCCGCTGGTGGTCGACGGCACGACACACGCCAAGGGACTCTGGACCAACGCACCGGCCTCGCTCACGTACCATCTCGGCGGCCGTTGCACCCGGCTCACCGCCGACCTCGGCATTGACGACTCGATGCGCGCACACGGGGACGACAGGGGTTCGGTTGTCTACCGCGTGCTCGTCGACGGGACGGCGGCGTACACCAGCCCACGTCTCACCGGCAGCGCGCCCGCGACTCCCCTCGCGGTCGACGTGAGCGGCGCGCGGCTCGTCGAGCTGGTGGTCGACGACGGCGGGGACGGCAAGAGCTACGACCACGCGGACTGGGCCGGCGCCCGGCTCGCCTGCGGATAGGAGGCGCGGTGTCCGGCGACGACGTCGTACGCGAGCTGACGTGGACCCAGGTGAGCGTGCCGCTCGACCGACCGCTGCAGTCGGGGGCGCTGGTCATCGAGGCACGCGCGTACTGCTGCGTCCGCGCCGTGCTCGGCGACGGCGCGACCGGGGAGGCGTTCGTGCTCACCCGCGGCCTCGACGTCGCGCGCGCCCTCGACACGCTGGTCACGCCGCGCGTGGTCGGCCACCCGTACGACGACCTCGAGCGGCGCCTCCGCGTGGGCCTGCGCAACGTCGGCTGGGACGGGCCGATCTCGCGTGCGGTGTCCGCGGTGTCGCTCGCCTGCTTCGACGCCCGCGCGCGCGGCGCGGGCGTGCCGGCGTGGCGGCTGCTCGCCGACACACCGCCCGCCGCGCCCGAGGGCATCGCCGTGATCGGCTACACGCCGGTCGGCGAGGAGCCCGACGAGGTCGGCGAGGCCGAACGCGCGGCCGCGTCCGGGGCGCGCTGCGTCAAGCTGATGGGTGGGTTCGCCTCGGCGGAGACCGACCTCGCGCGCGTGGCGGCGGTGCGCAAAGCGCTGGGCGAGGACTGCCGGGTCGCGTTGGACGTCAACGGCGCCTGGCCCGCCGACCTGGCGCTCGACCTGCTCCCCCGGCTCGCCGGCGAGCTCGCGTTCGTCGAGGAGCCGTGGTCGTACGAGCTCGGCCTCGCGACGTTCGACCGGCTCGGCGACGGGGCCCGGCCGGGCCTCGCGTTCGGTGAGGTCTCGGCGTCGACGATCGAGCTGGAGGCACTGGCCGCGACGGGACGGGTCGACCATCTGCGGCCGGACGCGACGCTGGTCGGCGGGCCGCAGACGTTCGCCCGGCTGCTCGGCCGGATCTCCGGGGTGTCGGTGATGCCGCACTTCTGGCCCGAGGTGCACCGGCACCTGCTGGCGCCGTTCACCGGGACCACGTACCTGGAGTACGCGCCCGCCGGCGCCGGTGGCTTCGGCCTCGACCGGTTCGTCGACGGGCTCGCGACGCTCGTCGACGGCCGGATCCCCGCACCCGACACACCGGGCTTCGGCTACCGGCTCGACTGGGACGAGCTCACGCGGCTCGCCGACGTCGCGCCCGAGACCAGGAAGGACACTGCATGAGCACTCTTGTCGTGACCGGCGGCGCCAAGGGCATCGGACGCGGCGTGGCCGAGGCGTACGCGAACGACGGCTGGTCGGTGGTCATCGCGGATGCCGACGCCGGCGCCGCGGCGGCGACCGCCGCGGAGCTCGGTACCGCGCACATCGTCGTCGACGTGACCGACCGGGCGGCGCTCGTCGCCGCCTTCGCGGAGGTGGCGGCCGGCAACGGGGGGATCGACGCGCTCGTCACGTGCGCCGGGATCACCCGCGTCGGGCCGTCGGCCGAGCAGTCGGCCGCCGACTGGGAGGCGGTCATCGGCATCGACCTCACCGGCACGTTCTACTCGTGCCAGGCCGCGTTCCCCCACCTCGGCGACGGCGGGGCGATCGTCACGGTCGCCTCGATCGCCGCGTTCCGCGGGATGGCCGAACGCGCGGCGTACTGCGCGGCCAAGGCCGGCGTCGTCGCGGTCACCCGCACCCTGGCGACCGAGTGGGCGCGGCACGGGATCCGGGTGAACTCGGTCGCCCCCGGCTGGGTCGACACGCCGTTCCTCCGCGACGCCGCCGCGAAGGGCTACGTCGACCTCGACGAGCTCGCCAAGCGCCCGCCGATGGGGCGCATCGCCACCGTCGCCGAGATCGTGGGTTCCGTGCGCTTCCTGCTGTCGGGCGACGCCGGGCTCGTCACGGGACAGACGCTCGCCGTCGACGGCGGCTGGGTCAACGCCGGCTAGGAACAAGCGAAGGGAGCACCATGACCGCACGACAGCTCGCCAAGGGTCTCGCCTGGCCTGAAGGGCCTGCCGTCCTGCCGGACGGCTCGGTCGCGTTCGTCGAGACGTACGCGAGCCACCTCGGCTGCTGGTCGCCGACCGACGGCTACCGGGTGCTCGCCGACACCGGCGGCGGACCGAACGCCGTCCAGCTGGGCTCCGACGGGTACCTGTACTGCTGCCAGAACGGCGGCGTCGTGGGGCCGTGGCGCGCCGAGGAGATGCGGCCACCGTCGATCCAGCGCGTGTCGCTCGACGGCGACGTCGAGATCGTGGCCACCGAGATCGACGGGCTCGCCCTGCGCGCGCCGAACGACCTCGCGTTCGGCGCCGACGGCAGGCTGTACTTCACCGACCCCGGCGGTTCGTACGACCCGGAGAACCGGCCCGACCCCGGCCGGATCTTCGCGCTCGCCAAGGACGGCACGGGCGAGCTGGTCGCCGAGCTGCCGCACGTCTATCCGAACGGCATCGTCGTCGAGGCCGACGGCGCGGTCGTCTGGGTGGAGTCGTACACCCGCGCCGTGCGCCGTCGTGCGCTCGACGGGACGGTCACCGAGGTCGCCGTGCTCGCCGAGGGCCACGTGCCCGACGGGCTGGCCGTCGCGGGCAACGGTGACCTGTACGTCACCACCGTGACGTCGGGCGGAATCGACGTGCTGGGGTCGGACGGGACGGCTCGCGCGTTCGTCCCGACCGGCGCCGTGCCCACCAACTGCTGCTTCGACGGCACCACCCTGTACGTCACCGACGGCGGCCGCCCGGGCGAGACCGCCGACGCCGGCCACGGCGGCGTGCTCTGGGCCCTGGACGCCCCGACGCCCGGCCTCCCGCTGTTCGCCTGACCGGCGCACGCGGGTGGGTTCCCGTTGATCACGTTGACGTGATCAACGGTGACTTCACCTCGTGCCGGGACGAGGTGAAGTCCACGTCGGCGAGGTGCAGCTAGTGTCCTAGCCGCGAGGAACGGCGACCTCGACGAGGGTGGCGACGCGCGGGCCGAGCGCCGACCACGCGCCCGGCACGGTCAGCACCGCGATCGCGGACGTGGGGAACTTCGCCTCGACGCGTTCTCCGGCGTCGCCGACCGCGCCGCCGGCCAGCGTCACGACCAGGTCCTCGAGTCCGGGGTTGTGCCCCACCAGCACCAACGTGCCGACGTCGTCCGGTGTCGCCCGGACCAGGTCGACGAGGGTGGGCACGTCCGCGAGGTACAGGCGCCGCTCGTACGTGACCGGCGGCGTCGCCGACAGCACGTCCGCCGCACCCCGCCAGGTGTGCCTGGCCCGCACCGCCGTCGAGCACAGGACGGTGTCGGGGGTCCAGCCCGCGGCGTCCAGCCACCGGCCGGCGGCGGAGGCGTCGCGCTCGCCACGCGGCGCCAGCGGACGGTCGTGGTCGTCGATGTCGGTGGGACGTGCGGACTTGGCGTGCCGGAAGACGACGAGGCGTCTGGTCGATTCGGCGGTCATGATACCCACGATAGGTTCGTGGGCATGGACGATGCGATGCAGGCGGGAACCGTACGGATCGAGGGACACGGCGGCGACGAGATCGAGGCGTATCTCGCGAGACCGCTGACACCTGGCTCGTACGGCGGTGTCGTGGTCATCCATCACCTGCCTGGCTACGACGCCGCGGCCAAGGAGATCGTCAGGAGGTTCGCCGTGAACGGCTACCTCGCGATCTGCCCCAACCTCTACACCCGCGAGGCGCCCGGCGCCGACCCCGACGACGCCGCCGCCACGGCACGCGCTGCCGGTGGCGTGCCCGACGACCGGTTGGTCGGCGACGTCGGCGGCGCTGCCACGTACCTGCGTTCGCTCGAGTCGTCGAACGGCAGGGCCGGCGTCATCGGCTACTGCTCCGGCGGCCGGCAGTCGTTCCTCGCCGCGTGCTCGCTCGACCTCGACGCGGCCGTCGACTGCTACGGCGCCTTCGTCGTCGGCTCGCCTCCCGAGGGCCACCCGCTCCAGGTCGTGCCCGTCATCGACAAGGCCCCCGACCTGTCCTGCCCGCTGCTCGGGCTCTTCGGCGCCGACGACAAGTTCCCCTCCCCCGACGACGTCGCGGAGATCGAGCGGGAGCTGACCAGGCTCGGCAAGACGTTCGAGTTCCACTCCTACGACGACGCGGGTCACGCGTTCTTCGCCGTCGACCGGCCGAGCTACCGACCGCACGCGGCGAACGACGGCTGGGAGCGCGTCTTCACCTGGTTCGACCGCTACCTGTCCGCCTGAGGGGAGTCCCGACATGTGCACGTACCTCACCGAGAAGTTCCAGGTCGACGGCAGCGGCAAGGGCGCGACCGGGTGGTTCGGCCTCACCGAGGCGATGGTCTACGTCGACCACCCCGTCCACGCGCAGTACGGCCACACGGTGAACATCGACTTCACCGCCCCCGGTCGCGGACCGTCCGCGCGGGTGGCCGTGGAGCTCACCGAGGAGGCCGCGCTGGCGCTCGCCGACGCCATCAGGACCGCGGTCGCCACCGCGCCGCCCGGCCTCGCGTCGGCCGACCAGCGCTGACGAACGCCGGGGAAATGACCGCGAGGTCACCGTGGGTCCTCTGCTACCGTGACCGGCATGAAGCGCGCTGATGTGACGACGACGCCGGAGAGTGTCCCGGCGCGCTGACAGCTGTCTTGATCCGAAGCCCCGGGGCGAGTGCCCCGGGGCTTCGGCTTGCGGTTCACTCGTCCGACGACCGCAAGGAGACCACCATGCACGACCACCGCAGCCTCGGCCGCGAGCTGGGCCTGTTCGACACCGACCCGATGATCGGCGCGGGACTGCCGTACTGGCTGCCCGACGGCGCGGTCGTACGGCACGCCCTGGAGGAGTACATCCGCGACGAGGAACGTCGAGCGGGCTACCGGCACGTGTACTCGCCGGTGGTCGGCAAGCGTGAGCTGTACGAGATCTCGGGACACTGGTCGCACTACTCCGACGACATGTTCCCCGCCATGGACGTAGGCGGTGAGCAGTTCGTCCTGCGCCCGAGCCTGTGCCCGCACCACGCGGTGATCTACCGCTCCCGCTCCCACAGCTACCGTGAGCTGCCCCTGCGCATGGCCGAGCTGGGCGGGCAGTACCGCTCCGAGCTCTCCGGCGTGCTCGGCGGGCTCGTCCGCGTCCGTGGCATGCAGCTGGACGACGCGCACGTCTTCTGCACCCCGGACGGGATCGCCGACGAGGCCCTGGCCGCCCTGGCGATGATCCGCCGGGCGTACGACGCGCTCGACATCAGCCCCAGCTGCTACCGGCTCTCGCTCCCGGGCCCCGGCGGGAAGTACGTCGCCGCCCCCGAGCTGTGGCGACGGTCCACCGCGATGCTGACCGACGTCCTCGACCTCGCCGGCCTGCCCTACGAGGCCGCCGAAGGAGAGGCCGCGTTCTACGGCCCCAAGATCGACGTCCAGTTCACCGACAGTGCGGGCCGGGAGATCGCGCTGTCCACCATCCAGATCGACTTCCACCAGCCTGAGAGGTTCGACTTGCAGTACGTCGGCGCGGACGGCGCGAAGCACCGGCCGGTCATGCTGCACCACAGCATCATCGGCAGCATGGAGCGAGCCGTCGCCTTCCTCGTCGAGCAGCACGGCGGCGCCCTCCCCGCCTGGCTCGCACCCACCCAGCTGGCGATCCTGCCGATCTCCGACACCGAGCTGCCGAACGCCGAAGCACTCGCCCGTCGATGCACCGACCTCGGGCTGCGAGCCGAGATCGCTGGCCCGGAACACGGCAGCCTCGGCGCCCGCATCCGCGACGCCCGCCACGCGCCCTACCAGGCAGTGATCGGCGCCAAGGAGGCGACCGACGACCACGTCGCGCTGCGCCTGCGCGACGGACGCCGCCTCGACCCGCAGCCCGCCGAAGACGTCCTCACCCGCATCGCCGCGGTCGTCGACGCCCGGAGCAGCACCCTCTGGGAGAGCTGATCCCGCACCGGCCCAACCCCCGTGAGGGGCACCCTCACCGTGCCATGACGCGGTGGGGGTGCCCCTCACGGCGTGCGCAGGACAGCGGGCGCGGAGCCGTCACACCCTCACCGGCGCCAGAAGTCGAACCGGTCCCGCCCGGGCCGGAATCCCGCGGCCTCCGCCACGTCGACCGCCAACGGGAACTGGTCGCCCACCCGCCCCGGCGCATGCGTGTCGCTGCCGAACGACACCGCCGGGCCGCCCGCGTCGTACCACCACCGGATCAGCTCGGCCGACGCCAGCGGGCTCTTGGTGTTGATCTCGAGCACGCGGTCGGTCGACGCGAGGGCACGGAAGACGGCCTGGTACTCGTCGCGGAACACCCGCTCGTCGTACGGACCCGCGGAACGACGCCAGTACCGGCGCGGGAAGTCGACGTGGGCCAACACCTGGAACACGTCGCTGTTCTCGACGAGCCTGACCACCTCGGCGAGGTACGCGCGCATCACCTCACCCGGCGGGAGCACGCCGAGCAGCTCGGCCGGGTCGGTGAGCTGGTCGCCGTACCTGATCGAATGCAGTGAGCCGAGCACGCGATCGAACGTGCCCGCCTTGAGCACCCGGCTGACGCTCCCCGCGAACAGGTGCGGCTCGCCCGTCTCGATGCCGGTGAGGATCCTCAGGTCGGGGAACATCTCGCGACACCGTTGCACGCTCGCCTGGTAGCCCTCGACGTCGAGCGGCTGCACCCACCTGCGACTGATCGCCGGGTCGCCGTCGGGCACGGCGTCGCCCTCACCCCAGTCGGTGAAGTCGACGTGCTCGGTGAACGCGACGGCCGGCAGCCCGACCGCCACGGCGCGTTCACAGGTGCGCTCCATCGAACCGGAGTACACCGCGTCGTACGACCATTCGGAGTGCACGTGGTCATCGGGAGGCAGCATCGCCTTCATGCTCGCACAACGCACGCTCACCTGCGGGTACGCGGGGGCGACGTCGTCCACGGCCGGGCACGTACCGCACCGCGGACGCCAGCGTCAGGGCCACCGGCTGCGCGGCCGCCGCGGCCAGCAGGGACCACGTCACCGAGTACTCGGCGAGCCGGCCGCCCACCGCGGCACCGATCGCGAACGCCCCGGTCTTGAGGCTCGCGGCCGTCGTGAACACCTGGGTACGCAGCCGCGCCGGCGCCTCCGCGTGCCGTACACCGAACAGCGCCGCGAGCTGCGGGCCCGCACCGAGTCCTACCAGGACCGCCGCGACCACGCCCCACCACGCGTGGTGCGCCGACGCTGCCACCGCGAGCCCCACTCCGACGAGAGCCGTCGCGGCGAGCAGCAACGGGTACGGACGGGCGCGGGGCAGCCAGCGCGCGACGGCGGCGACCGCGACGAGCGCCGCGACCGCGCTGACCGACAGCAGCAGCGGGCCGAGCGTCGCGCGGCCGCTGATCCGCTCCCCGAGACCGGGCACGGAGACGACGAAGGCCGCGTACCCGGCGTACGAGACCAGCGACAGCGCGGTCGCCGCCGCGAGGTCGGCGCTGCGCACGATTGCGGCGAAACCCGCGTGCACGTCGGCGACGAGCGACGTGCGCGTGCGCGGCGGACCCGGCGCCGGTGGCCGCGCGGGAAGCGTGAGGGCGAAGGGGATCGCCGCCAGTACCAGCACGGCCGACACGGCGACGGCGGCCGCGGCGTCGAAGACGGTCGCCAGGACGGCCGCGAGCCCGGGGCCGACGAGGCCGGCGGCGTTGTACGTCCCGGTGTCGAGCGCGTACCCACGCAACATCAGGTCTGGCGACGCCACCCGCTCCAACTGCGCCGTCCACGCCCCGGTCAACGCCGGTGCGAACAGTCCCGCGGCCACGCCGACGGACACCACGACGGTGAGCGGCAGGGTCGGCAGCACCGCGAGGAGCGCGGCGACGCCGAGCCCGTACAAGCCGAGCATCACGGCAAGGAGGCGCCCGGCGATCGGTGACCGGTCGAGCATCGCGCCGAGCACCGGTCCGCCGACGGCCGTCGACACGGTCAGGCCGGTCAGCACCAGCGCGGCGTCCGCCGGAGACCCGGTGACGGCCAGACCGAACAGCAGCACGGCGGGCGCCGACATGTCGTCGCCGAGGCGTGCGGTCGTCGCACCGGAGAGGTACCGCACGAGACCACCGTAACGGTATTGCACCGTAAAGACGTTACCATCGAAGGGTGCCCTACTCTTCCGGAATGCTGACCTCGGGCTCGTCACCGGCCGCGGCCGCGAGGCGCGCCGCGGAACTGGTCGGCGTCCTCACCGGACCCGACGCCGCGACGGACTCCCGTACGCTCGCCGACCTGGTGTCCGCCGTCCTCGCCGAGCATGGCGAGCCCGACATCGGCGAGCTCACCTCGGCGGACGTCGACGACCTCCGCGCGGCCGCCGCCGAGCTGCGGCGGGTGTTCGAGGCCGCGGCCGTCGACGAGGCCGCCGAGACCCTCAACGTGCTGCTGCGACGGCATGCGGGACCGCCCCGCCTCACCAGGCACGGCGACACGGGTTGGCACCTGCACATCGACGCCGACGACGACGGACCGTGGGGCACCTGGCTGATCACGTCGTCGGCCTGGGCGCTCTCCGTCCTGCTCGCCGATCAGCAGCGCCTCCCGGTCGGCATCTGCGCGGCACCCACCTGCTCGACGCCGTACGTCGACGTGGGTCACGGCACCGGCCGTCAGTACTGCTCCACCCGCTGCGCCACCCGCGTGCGAGTCGCCACCCACCGCAAGCGCACCGCCACCGACTCCTGAGCCACTGCGCGTCGACCCCCTTGACACCTCTCTCGGACTGAATTCTAATGAGCGTTTAATAAGTACGGAGACCGCACGTGTCGCGCTCCCCGACTGCATCCGTTGCGCGGCAACGGATGCAGCGCACCCGTGCCCGTCCACGTTCAGGAGGCCCGACCATGGCCCACCCCGCTTCGACACCCGTCCCCGCGCCCGGAACCGCACGCCGGGCGCTCCTCTCGAGCCTGGCCGGCACCACGGTCGAGTGGTACGAGTTCTTCATCTACGGGACAGCCGCGGCCCTCGTCTTCGGCAACCTCTTCTTCCCCGAGTTCGATCCGCTGGTGAGCACGCTGCTCTCGCTGTCGACGTTCGCCGTCGCCTTCGTCGCACGGCCCATCGGCGGTGCGATCTTCGGCCACTTCGGCGACCGCATCGGCCGCAAGTCCACGCTGGTCATCACGCTCACGATGATGGGCGGCGGCACGTTCCTGATCGGTGTGCTGCCCACGTACGACCAGATCGGGGTCTGGGCACCGATCGCACTCGTGGTGCTGCGGTTGATCCAAGGGCTGTCCCTCGGCGGCGAGTACAGCGGCGCCGTGCTGATGAGCGTCGAGCACGCGGGGCGTGGTCGGCGCGGCCTGTTCGGCGCGATCGTCAACACCGGCTCGTCGTGGGGACTGCTCGTCGCGAACGTCGTCTTCCTCGTGACATCGGGACTGATGCCGGACGCGGCGTTCGCCGCGTGGGGCTGGCGCATCCCCTTCCTGCTCAGTGCCATCCTCGTCGCCCTCGGCCTGTTCATCCGGCTCAAGGTGCAGGAGAGCCCGGAGTTCGACGCGCTGCGGACCGCCGGCGAGGTGCGCCGCACACCGCTGTCCGAAGTGCTGCGAGGTCACCTACGACCGGTACTGCTGATGGCGCTGTCGTACGTGTCCGCAGGTGCCACGTTCTACCTGGCGGCGGTCTTCTCACTGGGCTACGGCGAACAGCTCGGCGTGAGCAGGAACACGATGCTCACCCTCGTCCTGCTCGGGACGCTGCTGACCGTCGCCGGCATGCCCTTCTTCGGCTGGCTGTCCGATCGTCACGACCGCAAGAGGATCTTCCTCATCGGCACGGCGGTCATGATGATCTCGCCGTTCGCCTGGTTCCTGATGCTGAACACCCGTGTCCCGTTGATCATGCTCGGCGGCTTCATCGTGTTCTTCCTCCCGTTCTGCGCGAACTACGGCACGATGCCGACGTTCTTCGCCCAGGTCTTCCCGGCGTCCATCAGATACAGCGGAATGGCCATCGGCTACACCCTCGGCACGGTCCTGGGCAGTGCGACCGCGCCGCTCATCGCGACGTACCTGCTCGGCGTCACCGGCACGTGGCTCTCCATCGCGGCGTACATGGTCGTGGCCGGCCTGATCTCGTTCGTCGCCGCCCTGTTCCTCGTCGTCGACAGGAGCAGCGTCGAGCAGTACGCCGGCGGCACCAAGCTCGTCGCCGACTCCCCGTGACCGGTCGCCCCGTCCACTCGCATCGAGAGGAGATACCCGTGAACACCACGGCAGGCGTCGATGCCAACCGCTACCGCAGCGTCCTCAGCCACTACCCGACCGGCGTGTCCGTGATCACCGCCGTGCAACCCAACGGGACGCCGGCAGGGATGTTGGTGGGCACGTTCACGTCGGTGTCGCTCGACCCGCCTCTGGTCGCGTTCCTGCCGGACAAGGCATCGACGAGCTGGCCGCTGATCCGGGCGGCCGGATCCTTCTGCGCCAACATCCTCGGCTCGGAGCAGGAGGCACTCTGCCAGCAGTTCGCGTACAAGGGCGGCGACAAGTTCGCGAACGTGAGCTGGCAGCCGGCCGCGTCCGGCTCCCCCGTCATCGACGGCGTCGTCGCGTGGGTCGACTGCGACATCGAGCAGGTCTTCGAGTCCGGTGACCACTACATCGTCATCGGACGGGTCCGCGACCTCGACGTGTCACGGCCCGGCACGCCGCTGGCGTTCGTGCGCGGCTCGTACGGGGAGGTGGCGCTGCGCGCCGAGCTCTCGCAAGGTCCGGCGCGGCGTACCGCCGAGCTTCTCGGGGCGCCGGAGGACGACATCCGCCGGTGGTTCACGTCGAAGGAACGCATCGTCGACGAGCTCCTGACCGACTACCTGCAGGACCTCATGGAGACGTACCGCGACGTCGTGCGGGAGTCCGGAACCCCTCGCGCCGTCATGGCCTCGCTCATCCGCGCGTCGTTCGCGTCGATCGACAACCACCGCGGCGCGGTCATCGTGTTCCAGAACGAGCGCACACACCTCACCGAGGCGAGGTTCGCGCACATCGCGGCCATCGAACGGCAGATGCAGGACCTCTGGACCGACGTCATCAGTCACGGGATCGAGACAGGCGACTTCCGCGGCGACGTCGAGCCGCGGATGGTCTACCGCTTCATCCGTGACGCGACGTTCATGGCAGTCCGCTGGTACCGGCCCGAGGGACGCCTCACGTCCGCCGAGCTGGCCGACCAGTACGCGCGACTGATGATCGACGGTTTCGGCACGCACCGCACCGCCGACGACCGCACGAGTTCGTGACCCGCGAGCCCTACACAGGAGGACACACATGCGTTTCGGATTCATCAGCGAGGCGGAGACCCCGCCAGGATTCACCCACCGTCAGCGGTACATGGAAGTCGTCGACGAGATGCTCCTCGCAGAGAAGGTCGGTTTCGACCTCGTCGGCACGTCGGAGCAGCACTTCGCCATCGGCGGGGTCTCGGTGTCGGCACCGGAGACGTTGTACCCGTACGTCATGGCCCTGACGAGCCGCGTCAGGTTCATCCACGCGATCACCCTCATGCCGATGCGCTTCAACCACCCGCTGCGCGTCGCCGAACGTCTTGCCACCGAAGACATCCTGTCCAACGGTCGCGTCGAGCTCGGCACCGGACGCGGCAACACGACACTCGCGCTGCGCGCGTTCGAGGTCGGCGCGGAGGAGAACAAGGCGCAGTGGTCGGAGGGACTCGACCTGCTCCGCGCCGCGTTCCTGCACGACCCGTTCCACTTCGAGGGCGAGTACTACAAGGTGCCGCCGCGGAGCCTGACGCCGAAGCCGGTGCAGATCCCGCACCCGCCGATCTCGGTTGCCGCAACGAGCCCGGAGACCCACCGCCAGGCCGCGCAGAAGGGCATCGGCGCGATCAGCTCGTCGAGCTTCATGGGCTTCGACTACCTCAAGAACGCTCTCGGCCTGTACGACGAGACGTTTGAGTCGACGACTCACGACCACCCGACGAACTACAGCAAGTCGGTGATGATCTTCGGGTCGCTCATCTGCCTCGACAGCTTGGAGGAGGCCGTCGCCGCGGTACCGCCCGCACTGACGTACGCCAAGAACGCGCTGGGCGCGTACGAACGGCTCTCGAAACTGTCGGCCGACTACGCCTACATGGGCGCGGTCAAGGACGTCGACTTCCACGATCAGGACTTCATGCTCAACGAGTCCGCGGGATTCATCGTGGGCGACCCGGCCGAGTGCATCAGACAGGTCCAGCGTTACGCCGATCTCGGCATCGACACGCTCCTCATGCGCATCGACTCGATCCCGCACGACGTGATCATGCGGACCATCGAGCTGTTCGGCAAGCACGTGATCCCGCACTTCCAGGCGCCGCAGAACGTCGTCAAGCCGACCGACGACGTCCTCGACGAGATCCGGGCCCTCCGGCCGGTGCACGAGGAGCGACTCAAGGAGCTCGAGTCCAGGCTCGCGGGACAGCCGGCCTGACGAATGGCGGTCATCACAGAGTTCCTGACGGTCAACATCGCGGTCGACTCGCTCGCCTCGACGGCGCCGAAGTACGAGGCGATCGGCCTCACGTCGCTGCCCGCGGCGGCATGGCCAGAACCGCCGATCCAGATGACCGACGTGACGTTCGAGGTCCCGCCGTCGTCCGCTCTGTCGCTCATCGAGCCGTGGGAGGGCGGCGGGCCCGTCGGGAGGTTCATCGCTCGGCGTGGTCCCGGCGTCTACTCGATCGCGGTACGGGTGGACGACCTGGAGGAGGCCATGCGGGAATGGCGGGAGCACGGCCTCGACTGGGTACTCGACGAACCCGCCGACGTCCCGGAAGGTCGCGCGGCGCGCTACGCGGCCGACAGGGTCACGGTGAACTGGGTGACGCCACGCAGCTTCGGCGGCGTGCTGCTCGAGGTCTTCGAGCTGCGCGGCGACGTGTGGCTGTATGGGCGGGACGACGCCGGAACGCGGACGACCGTGGGAGGGAGCGACCGATGCTGAGGGTCGAACGCCGCAAGGAGATCACCTGGCTCGTGCTCGACCGAGCGCCGGCGAACGCGCTCGACAACGCGATCCTGCGCGACCTGGTCGGCACCCTCGACGAGCTGCGGACCGACCGGTCGGTCAGAGGCGTCGTCCTCACCGGTGCGGGTGACCGGTTCTTCTGCGCCGGTGGCGACGTCAAGGAGTTCAGTGCGATCGACGAGGACGCGGGGCGCGAGCGGGTCCGTCTCGGCTCGCGACTGAAGGCGGCACTCGACGCCGTCGAGTGTCCGCTGGTGTGCGCCGTCAACGGCGCGGCGATCGGATCGGGCATGGAGATGGCCGCGTTCGCCGACTTCTGCGTCGCGTCGACCACCGCGAGGTTCGGCATGCCGGAGATCAACCACGGCCTGCTCCCGATGGCCAAGGGCATCCAGCAACTCGTCCGGGTGATGGGCCAGCAGCATGCCAAGACGGTGCTGTTCTCCGGCGAGATCTTCGGCGCGGAACGCGCGGCCGCGTACGGCCTGGTGCACGAGATCGTCGACGGCGGCGTCCTGTGGGAGCGCGCCGACGAATGGGTCACGCAGATGGCGGCCAAGCCACCCGAGCTCTTCCGGGCGCTCAAGCGGACGATCGTGCGGAGCGCCCTCCTCGACGACGAGGCACTGGAACGCATGACGGAGCAGGACCTGCTCACGTACTTCGGGGCCGAGGAGTCACGGTCGAGCCTGACCATGCTCGTCGGCTCGGGTGACACCAGCGCTACTGACGCCGAGTGATCCGGGAGACTGCCATGGACCTGCGGACCATCCTGCTGTTCGCCGCCGAGCGCAACCCGGCGAGCACGGCCTTGGCGAGCGGCACGGAGCGGCTGACCTACCGCGAGCTGGCCGACCGCGCCACCGCGCTCGCCGACAGCCTGCGAGCGCAGGGCGTACAACACGGCGACCGGGTCGGCATCGGCATGCGCAACTCGATCGACCATGCGACGGTGTTCCTCGCCACACAGGTGATGGGCGCGGTCGCGGTCCCGTTCAACTTCAGGAACAAGCCGGAGGGCATCGCCAGGATGCTCGCCGACTGCTCCGCCCGCGCCGTCGTCGTCGACGACAGCGTGCACGTCGACCAGGTGCGGACGATTGCGGGTCGCGACGTCTCCCTGTGGATCGGTGCGGGCAACGATCAGGACGTCGCGGTGCGGCTCGACGACCTGGTCCGCGCCGGCTCACCCGTCGTGCACGGCGACGTGGGGCCGGACGACCTCAGCACGATCCTCTACACGTCGGGCACCACGGGGAACCCCAAGGGCGTGCCACTCACCCACCGCAACGCGTACGCGCGACTCGTCTCGTACGTCGCGAGCGCCGGCCCGGCGTTCGACAGCGGGATGCGTACGATGGGCGCCGCTCCCCTGTACCACACGGTCGGGCTGCACTGGGTCTTCTGCCTCACGCTCTACCTCAACGGCACGTACTACCCGGTCACCGAGCTCGCCGGCGAGGCCGTGCTCGACCTGATCAGGCGCGAGCGGCTGACCTTCCTCTTCGGCTCGCCGACGCTCTTCCACATACTGCTCAAGGCTCCCCCGACCCCCGCGGCCGCCTGCGAATCGGTCACGGACATCTCGTTCGGCAGCGCGCCGATGGACGCGGGCCTGCTGGAGAAGATGACCCGCTACTTCCCGCGGGCGATGATCAACGAGGTGTACGGCACCACCGAGCTCTCCATCCCGTTCGTCACCAGGGACGCGCTCGGCGCGAAGCCGGGAGCGCTACGGCCCACCACCGACCACAGGATCAGGATCGTCGATCCGGCCGGCGGCCCCGACGACGTCGTCCCCTTCGGGCAGGTCGGCGAGCTCCTGGTCGACATGGACAACGAGTCGTGCTTCGCGGGCTACTGGAACGCGCCGGAGAAGACCGCCGCGCGCCTGGACGGCGGCTGGTTCCGCACCGGTGACGCGTTCCACCGCGACGAGGACGGCAACCACTTCATGACCGGACGCCTCGACGACATGTTCATCAGTGGTGGCGAGAACATCCAGCCGGCGGAGGTGGAGGCGACGCTGCTCGCTCACGCGGGCATCAACGACGTCGCCGTCGTCGGCACCCCCGAGCCACGCTGGGGGCAGGTCGTCACCGCGTTCGTCGTCCGCGCCGACCCCGCGCTGAGCGCGGAGGCGATCGACGCACACTGCCTCGGCAGCGCTCTCGCCGACTTCAAACGCCCCCGCAGGGTGGTCTTCCTCGACAGGATCCCGCGCAACCCGAGCGGCAAGATCGTCCGCAAGCAGGTGCAGGAGCTCTACCGTCCCGAGCTCGCGGCGAGCGGGAGCCTGCAGTGACCGACACCCCCACGGACATGTGGCGGCTGAGCGCGGCCGAGCTGACCCTGGCGTATGCACGCCACCGGCTCTCCCCGGTGGACGTGGTGAAGGAGCTGCTCGCCAGGCTCGACGTGCTCGACAGCCACCTGCACGCCTTCCTCGCCGTCGACCCCGACGGCGCCCTGTCGGCGGCGCGTACGGCCGAGCGCGCGTGGCGCGACGCGGGCCGCAGGCCGCCGCTGCTCTGCGGCGTGCCCGTGACGGTGAAGGACACGATCGAGGTCGAGGGCATGCCCACGACGTACGGCTCGCTCGCGTTCGCGGGCCGGCAGGCGCCCGACTCCGAGATCGCCCGGCGGTTGCGCGCCGCGGGCGCCGTGATCGTCGGCAAGACGAACGTGTCGGAGTTCGCACTGTCGACCTACACGATGAACCGGCTGACCGGTCCCGCGGCGAACCCGTGGGATCTCGACAGGACGGCCGGCGGTTCGAGTGGCGGCGCGAGCGCGGCCGTCGCCGCAGGACTCGGCCCGATCGCGCTCGGCACCGACTCCGCCGGCTCGATCCGGCTGCCTGCCGCGTACACGGGTGTCCTCGGGGTGAAGCCCACCGCCGACGTCATCCCCGCGATGCAGCAGTGGCGCGCGTCGCCGACCCGGTCGCACAACGGCGTGCTCACCCGCACCGTCGAGGACGCCGTCCTCGCGATGCGCGCATTGACGTCGCCCGTGCGCTCCGACCTGCCCGGCGCGCATCTGCGGACGGCGTTCGTGGCCCGCAAGCGGATCGGCGTCATCGGCGATCCGTCGGTCGACCCCGACCCGTCGGGCAGGGCCGCGCGACTGTTGGCCGACGCGGGCGCCGACACGGTGCTGGCGTCACCACCCCCGACGGATACGCCACCGAGTGAACTGACGGCCGGCACCTGGGCGTTCGCGGGTGACCACTACCAGGCCGCCGAGGGCCTCACGCCGGGCTTCTGGGACAAGCACGCCGGGGACCTGACCGAGTACGCCTACCCGATCTACGAAGCGGGCCGGCGCGCGCTGGCGTGGCAGTACCGGATGATGCTGGACCACGTTCACCGCTACGCCGCCGCGCTGCGCGACTGGTTCGGTGCGTACGACTACGTCATCACGCCCGCCTGTGCCGTTGCGCCTCCGCAGCCGACGTCCGCGGCGGACGGCGGTCTGGGACCGCGGTACCCCCTGCTGAGCATGTGGAACTTCGCGGGCAACCCGGCGATCTCGGTGCCGTTCGGGTTCGGCGACGACGGGCTGCCCGTCGCGGTGCAGGTGATCGGTCGTCCCGGCGACGACGCGGGCACGCTGAGCGTCGCGGCGACACTCGAGCAGCAGCATCCATGGCGTGACGCGTGGCCGGACCTCGCGTCCCGCCGAGTCGAGGTGAGTGGAGTGATGTCATGACGCCTGACGCTTCCGGGCGGCTGCGGGGGATCGTGCTGTCGGTCGAGGACATGGACGCCGAGTGCGCGTTCTACGAGAAGGTGCTCGGGCTCACCGTCCGCTTCCGCGACGGCGACCGGTGGGCCGCGTTCGACACCGACGGCATCTCGTTCGGGCTCGCCGGCGCCGAGGAACGGCTTCCCGACCGCGCCGCGCTGAGCGTCAAGACCGTCGACGTCGACGCCGCGGTCGACCGAGCGGTCGAGGCGGGCGCGACCGTCGCCGTGCCCGCCGCGGACGGCGGCCACGAGCGCAGGGCCGCGGTTCGCGACCCCGCAGGACAGCTCGTCGTCTTCTACAGCCCGCTGGAGGCCGGCTCATGACGTTCGTCGACACCGAACGCGCACCACTGCTGCCGAGTGTCAGGGACTTCCTGTCCCGTACGCACGGCATGCTGATCGACGGCGCCTGGGCTCCCGCACTCGACGGCGCCACCCTCGCCTCGGTCGACCCGGCCGACGGTACCGAGCTCGCCCGCGTCCCTTCGGGCAGCGCGGCGGACGTCGACCGCGCCGTCGTCGCCGCGAGGCGGGCGTTCGAGCAGGGACCGTGGCGGCGGACGTCGCCGACGGACCGCGGCAAGCTGCTGTGGCGCCTCGCCGAGCTCGTCGACAGCCACATCGAGGAGCTCGCGCAGCTCGAGACGCTCGACCAAGGCAAGCCGCTGAGCGTCACCCGCGCCGCCGACGTCCCCGGCAGCGCCGAGACGTTCCGCTACATGGCGGGCTGGGCCACCAAGATCGAGGGCGCGACGATCCCGATCGGTCCCGCCGGCGCGTTCCACGCGTACACCAGGCGCGAGCCGGTCGGGGTCGTCGGGCAGATCGTGCCGTGGAACTTCCCTCTCGCGATGGCCGCGTGGAAGCTCGCGCCCGCGCTCGCGACCGGCTGCACGGTGGTACTCAAGCCGGCCGAGCAGACGCCGCTGTCGACGCTGCGCCTCGGCGAGCTGATCGGCGAGGCGGGCTTCCCCGACGGTGTCGTCAACATCGTGACGGGCTACGGGGAGACGGCGGGCGCGGCGATCGCCTCGCACCCCGACGTCGACAAGGTCGCGTTCACCGGCAGCACGGACGTCGGCAAGCGGATCGTCGAGGCGTCGGTGGGCAACCTGAAACGCGTCTCGCTCGAGCTCGGCGGCAAGTCCCCGAGCATCGTGCTGCCGGACGCCGATCTCGAACGCGCCGTCGCCGGCGTCCACCGCGGGGCGTTCTCCAACGCCGGGCAGGTCTGCACCGCGGGCTCACGCGTGTACGTCCACGCCGCCGTCTTCGACGACGTCGTCGCCGAGCTGTCCGGCCGCGCCGGCACCATGAGGGTCGGCCCCGGCCTGTCGCCGGACTCCGAGATGGGTCCGCTCGTGTCGCGGGAGCAACAGGACCGCGTCGTCGGCTATCTGGACGAGGGGATCGCGGCCGGCGCGACGGCGGCGACCGGTGGACGCCGGCTCGACGGCGCCGGCTACTTCATCGAGCCGACGCTCCTCACCGACGTGACGCCGGACATGTCCGTGGTCCGCGAGGAGATCTTCGGGCCGGTGGCGACGGTCACGCGCTTCGACGACCTCGACGACCTGGTCGCCGCGGCCAACGACACCGTCTACGGGCTCGCCGCGGAGGTGTGGACCCGTGACGTGTCGCTGGCCCACCGGCTCGCCGCCGAGATCAGGGCGGGCACGGTGTGGGTCAATGGACGTTCGATGGACATCGCCCTGCCGTTCGGCGGCTTCAAGCAGAGCGGCTGGGGCCGGGAGAAGGGAGGCGAGGGAGTCGATCTCTACACTCAGACCAAGACCGTCGTGGTCGCGCTTGACCGCTGACCGGACGCAGACGTGGTGGGGGGCGAGGTGACGGGGCGCCGAGGGCGAACCAAGCAGGATCGTTACGAGCAGCTGCTCGACACGGCCGCCAAGGTCTTCGCCGCCAACGGCTACGCGGAGGCCACGATCCACCAGATCGCGGCGGAGATGGAGATGACCGGCGCCGCCGTCTACTACTACGTCAAGAGCAAGGACGAGCTGCTCTACAACATCTGGAAACGTGCCGGCGCGCGGCTACAGGACGCGCTCGACGAGGTCATGAAGCTCGACGTCCCGCCCGCCGAGAAGCTGCAGCTCGCGTTCCATCGGCACCTCGAGATGATCATCACCGACAAGCCGATCTTCGAGGTGCTGATCCTCCAGCGGTCCCGCCTGCCCGAGTACGGCCGCGACGACCTGGTCGCCGACGAACGCCGGTACGTCAGGACGTTGACCGAGCTGCTGAAGGAGTTCCCTCCCGGCGCGCTCCGCGGCGACGACCCGCACGTCCTCGCCCTCGGCATCATCGCGATGCTCAACGGCGTCCTCCGGTGGTACGCCCCCCGGCAGCGGATGAACCTCGCCGAGATCGCACGCCTCTACTTCGAGGTATTCGCCCACGGCGCCGTCGTCGAACCCACCGCGGCCAAGCGCAGCACCCGCAAGCGAGCCGCGAAGCCCTGACCCGGCCGGGTCACCGCAGTCCCACCCCCGCTGGGGTCCCCACCAGGGGTGGACACCACGACCGGGGACCCCAGCAGGGGCCAGCACCACAACCGGGGACCCCAGCAGGGGCCAGCACCGCAACCGGGGACCCCAACGAGGGCCAGCACCACGACCGGGGACCCCAGCAGGGCTTGGTCACGGACCGAGGACGACGAGGCGACGTGGCATCGCCGGCGCCGGGGCGGGTAGCCGTAGCGGCGCGCGGCCCGCGGTGATCGAGCCGAGAACGGAGGGGGCGGACGCGCCCGTGGCCGTGGGGATCGTCGCGGGGAGGCCGTGCCAGGTCAGGAAGCCGAGCAGGGCGAAGGCGTACGCCTCCTTCGCCGCCGACGGCAGGCCGTACTCCTCGACCGTCGTCAGCTCCGTGGGCGCGCATCGCTCCCGTATCCGTGCCATGAGCACCGGGTTGCGCACGCCGCCGCCGGCGACGACGAGCTCGCGCAGCGCGTCGGCGCGGCAGGCGCGTCCGACGAGCTCGGCGGTCAGCTCGGTCAGGGTCGCGACGAGGTCGTCCGGCTCCACGGGTACGCCCGAGTCGCGTTCCACCAGGGCGACCAGGTCGCTGACGTACGCCGCGTGGAACAGCTCCTTGCCCGTCGACTTCGGCGCGGGCAAGGCGTAGTACGGCTCGTCGAGCAGCCGGGCAAGCAGGTCGTCGCGCACCCGGCCGCGTGCCGCCCGGGCGCCGTCGAGGTCCATCGCCTCCGCGCCGTCCGTGAGCCCGGCGACAGCGGCGTCGATGAGCGCGTTGGCAGGCCCGAGATCCCAGGCGAGCACCTCGCCGTCCCTGCGCAGGGTGATGTTCGCGATGCCGCCCAGGTTGAGCGAGCCGCGCGGCTCGTCGCCGGCGAGGATCAGCAGGGCGTCGAGCAGCGAGACCAGTGGCGCGCCGTGGCCGCCGCGGGTGATGTCGCGGGTGCGCAGGTCGGAGACGACGGGGCAGCCGCACGCCTCGGCGATCCAGGCCGCGGCTCCGAGCTGCAACGTGCCGAGCGCCTGCCGTCCCTCCACCCAGTGGTAGACGGTCTGACCGTGCGAGACGACGAGGTCCGCCGTACCGCCGGCGAGCTCGCGCACACCGCGCGCCGCGGCCGCGCCGAACAGCCGGCCGAGGTCGGTGTCGAGCCGGCACACCTCCTCGAGCGTCGTGGCGGCGGGCGGCAGCGCGGCGGCGACCCGGGCCCGCAGGTCGGCAGGGAACTCGACGCTCAGCGTGCCCCTCGTCGTCGCGACGACCGTGTCACCGTCGAACGCGAGGTCCGCCACCGCCACCTCGACGGCGTCGTACGACGTGCCGCTGATCATCCCGACCACCCGCAGGCTCATGAGTCACGCTCCAGGAGATGCGCGTGCGCACCGGTCAGGGTCTCGCGCCACAGCGGTTCGAACGGCGGGGGCGGCGGCGGTGCCTGGCGATGCAGCCGGTTGGTGAGCAGCACCAGCGTCGCGTCGAACTCGGGGAACACCGCGAACCCGATGCCGGGGAAGCCGGTGTGGCCCACCGCCGTCGTCGTACGCCCATCGACGGTGGACGTCCAGACGCGGAACCCGAGCGCTTGCCCCGGATCCGGGCCCTCGGCGAAGAACGTCCGCACGATCTCGCCTCGCCACGCGACGTCCTCGGTGAGCGAACCGAGCAGGGCCCGACCGAACTGCAGCAGGTCCGTCGCCGACGCGAACAGCCCCGCGTGCCCGGCCACGCCGCCGAACGCATGGTAGGCGTTGCCGTCGTCGACCTCGCCCCGCCGTACGCGGTCCCGCCAGCCGTCGAACGCGTCCGCCGAGACCGTGACGGGGTACGGTTCCCCGGTCTCGATCATGTGCCGCTCGACCACGTCGCCGGGCGCTCCGGCGGCGACCTCGGCTCCCCTCGGCGCCCCGCCGAGACGTGCCGAGGTCATCTCGAACGGGCCGAGCACGAGCATCGAGCCCGCGTAGAGCAGCGACATCCCGCCGACCTTCTCGGCGATCCGGCCCAGGGCCATGAAGCCGAGGTCGGAGTAGTGCCGGCCGGAGTGCGGCGGATAGCGCAGCGGCAGTCCGGTGACGACACCCATGGCAGCATCCGGATCGCTCGCGGTGACGTAGGTCGGCCACCACTCCCACAGCCCCGCACGGTGGTGGAGCAGATCGGCGACGGTGACGTCCGGCAGGTGCCCCGCACCCGGCCAGGGGTCGAGGAACCGCCGCACCGGATCGTCGAGGCCGAGCTCGCCGGCATCCACGTACGTCATGAGTGCCGCTGTGGTCACGACGACCTTCGTGACCGAGCCCATGTCGTGCACGGTGCGCGCGGTCATCGGGAGCGGCGTCGCGAGCTCGCCGGCGTCGGTGAAGACCTGACGGCTGCCCCGACTGTGCACGGTCGCCCGCTCGTCGTCGCCGATAGCGAGGGCGACGCTGGCACCGGGAGGCCCGGTGCGACCGTGCGGGTCGACGGCACGCTCGACAGCGCGGAGGAACGGAGGGGCCACGCCTTGGAAGTTAGCAGTTCACTTCCTTGATTGCCGGAGAGGTCAATGACTAACCTCAAGCGTTCACTCTTCCCCGGCCCGGAGGTAGCCCGATGGCTCCGCACCGCCGCGCGATCGCCGCGATCGCCTGTCTCACCACCGCGGCCGCCCTCGCCGCCTGCGCACCCGCCGGGTCCGAGTCGGCCGAGGAGAAGAAGCCGTCCGGGAAGTTCGTCGTCGCCCGCACCGGCGACCTCGACAAGCTCGACCCGCACGTCGCCACGGCGTTCCAGACCATCGACACGCTGAGCATGATCTACGAGCCGCTCGTCCGCGTCGACGCGAAGGGCAAGCTGATCCCCGCGCTCGCGACGAAGTGGGAGCCGTCCGACGGCGGGCGCACGATGACCTTCACGCTCCGCAAGGGCGTGAAGTGGCAGAACGGCGACCCGTTCACGTCCGCGGACGTGAAGGCGAGCATCGACCGCATCCTCGACGAGAAGACCGGAGCGGTCGCCAGGTCCAACATCGCGGTCATCGACGAGGTGACCACGCCCGACGACCAGACCGCCGTCTTCGAGCTCTCCGCGCCGAACAGCGCCCTGCTCTACGCCCTCGTGTCGGTGAACTCAGCGATGGTCCACGAGGCCGACGTCGAAGCTGGCACCGTCGACAAGGAGCCGAACGGCACGGGCGCCTTCGCCTGGAAGTCGCGCAACCAGGGTCAGCAGGTGCTGCTCACCGGCAACAAGGACTACTGGGGTGGGGCGCCGAAGATCGGCGAGCTCGAGTTCCGGGTGATCCCGACCGAGTCGTCGATCCTGTCCGGCATGCGCGCGGGCACGTTCCAGCTCGGCATGCTCTCCGACCCGAGCGTTGCGAAGCAGGCAGGCGACAAGGGCGGCGACTTCAGCGTCGTCAAGGAGGCGGCACTCTCGTACCACACGCTGATGCTCAACGGCCGCCGCGGACCGCTGAAGGACGTCCGGGTGCGGCAGGCGATCGCGTGCGCGATCGACCGGCAGGAGGTCGTCGACACGGCGGCGTTCGGCGACGGACGCGTCACCGGACCGATCACCAGCCCGGCGTTCCCGTACGACGCGACCGACGGCCTGCCGTGCGAGCCGGGCGACACGGCCGCGGCGAAGAAGCTGCTCGCGGACGCCGGCCACACCGACGACGTGAAGCTGCGGACGATCGTGCAGACCGGCGAGTACGCGACGGCCGTGGCGGAAGGGCAGAACCTGCAGGCACAGCTGAAGAAGATCGGCGTGACGCTGGAGCTCGACCAGCTCAGCACCGACCCCTTCGTCACGGCATGGCTCGAGGCCGACTTCGACGCCTCCGTCGCCCTCAACGGCGGCAGCTACGACCCGTACCTGATGTACGGCCGCTACTTCACCGAGGGCGGCAGCCTCGCCAAGGCCGCCGGCCTCGACTCCAAGAGACTGCACTCGTTGCTGTCCAAGGGCAACGCGACCACTGACGAGGCGACGCGTACGTCCACGTATCGACAGCTGCAGGAGCGACTGCTCGAGGAGTCGCCGTGGGTGTGGTTGTTCCGCGGCGACAACTACTACCTGGTGGGCAAGGACGTGAAGGGCTTCGAGGCCCGTCCCGACGGGTCGCTGTTCTCGCTCACCACGACGTCGGTGGGCTGACCGCACGGTGTCGCGCGGGAGCATGTGGCGCTGGGCGGCCCGCCGGCTGCTCGGCACGGCGCTGACGCTCGCGGGCGTCACCGTCGTGGTGTTCCTCGTGCTGCGCGCGATCCCCGGCGACGCCATCACGGCGGCGCTCGGCATCGAGTCAGGCACGCTCACCGACGCGCAACGCGTGGCACTCGAGCGTTACTACGGGCTCGACAAGTCGCTGCTCGGGCAGTTCGCGACGTGGGTGCTCGCGTTGCTGCAGGGCAACCTCGGCGTCTCGCTGAGCACCGGCATCCCGGTCGCCGAGCTGATCGGGTCCGCGTTACCGGTGACCGTCGAGCTCGCCGTCGTCGCCACGCTCATCGGCACGCCGGTCGGCGTCGCGATGGGCGTGCTCGCGGCGAGCGGCCCTGGTCGGGCGCGCGACGGCCTCACGCAGGGCGCCGGACTGCTCGGCCTCGCCCTCCCTGAGTTCGTCCTCGCCACGCTCGTGGTCGCCGTGCTCGCGGAGGCGTTCGGCTACTTCCCCGACACCGGCACGTTCGTGCCGCTGACGGAGAACGTCGGCGGCAACCTGAGCCAGATCCTCTACCCGGCCCTGGTGCTGTCCATCGGGCTCGCGGCCAACGTCATGCGCACGACGCGGTCCGCGTACGCCGACGTCGTGGAATCCGACTTCGTCCGCACCGCGCGCGGCAAGGGCGTCCGCGAGGGCAGGATCCGTGGCGTGCACGTGCTGCGCAACGCGTCCGTGCCGATCGTGACGCTGGCCGGCATCCAGTTCGGCTACCTGCTCGGCGGCACCGTCATCATCGAGCAGGTCTTCGCGCTGCCCGGCCTCGGCCGGTTGCTGTTCACCGCGATCAACGACCGCGACTACCCGACCGTGCAGAGCACCGTGCTCGTCGTCGCGATCGGGTTCGTCCTCGTCAACCTGCTCGTCGACCTGCTGTACCGGGTCATCGACCCGCGGACGACGGAGGCGGGCGCATGAGCACCACGCTCCCCACCGCCGCAGATCTCGTCGAGACCCCGCTGCGCGGCTGGCGGTCCCTGGTCGCCGGCGTGTGGGCCGACCGCAACGGCCGCATCGGCGTGCTGGTCCTCGCCGCCCTCGTGCTCCTCGCCGTCGCCGGCGTCACCGGCCTGCTGCCGTACGCGCCCACCGACCAGAACCCGGCGATCCGGATGCAGGGTCCGTCGGGTGCGCACTGGTTCGGCACCGACCAGTTCGGCCGCGACATCGCCGTGCGAACGTTCGTGGGCATCGCGACGTCGCTGCGCGTCGCGTTCGTCTCCGTCGCGCTCGCGTGCCTGATCGGCGCGGTGCTCGGCGTCACGGCCGGGTTCTTCCGCGGCTGGTGGGACCAGGTCGTCAGCCGGATCGGCGAGGTGCTCTTCGCCTTCCCCGCGATCCTGCTCGCGCTGGCGGTCATCACCGCGCTCGGCCGCGGTTGGTTCAACACGGCCATCGCGATCGCGGTCGTCTACACGCCGATCTTCGTCCGGGTCTCGCGCGGGCCGACGCTCACCGTGGCGCGGTCGGAGTACGTCAAGGCGGGACGCGTGCTCGGGCTGCCGCTCTCGCGCCTGCTGCTGCGTCACGTCCTGCCCGGCGTGGCCGCGCCGATCGTCGTGCAGGTCACGCTGGCGCTGTCGTGGGCGATCCTCACCGAGTCCGCGCTGTCGTTCCTCGGGCTCGGCACCCAGCCGCCCGACCCGAGCCTCGGCCTGATGGTGTCCGACGCGCGCAACGTCGTCGCGATCGCGTGGTGGTCGATGGCGTTCCCGGCCGCCGCGGTCGTCCTCGCCGTCGTCGGGCTCAACCTCACCGGCGACGGCCTGCGCGCCGCGCTCGACCCACGGGCGCGGCGATGATCCCGGCGACCGTGGACACCGAGGTGCTCCGCGTCGAGGGCCTGCGTACCGCGGTGGGCGATCCCGCCGTCGAGGTCGTCCGCGGCGTCGACCTCGCCGTTGCCGCGGGCGAGACCGTGGGCGTGGTCGGCGAGTCCGGCTCGGGCAAGTCGCTCACCGCACTGTCGGTCGCCGGCCTGTTGCCCGATGGCGTACGGGTGACCGGCGGGTCGGTGCGGTTGGAGGGCCGCGAGGTGCTGCACCTGCCCGAGACCGAGCGGCGGCCGTTGCGCGGACGGACGGTCGGCATGGTCTACCAGGACCCGATGACGTCGCTGAACCCGTTGATGCGCGTCGGCCGGCAGATCGCCGAGGGCCTCACCGCGCACGGATGGACGGCGCAGGACGCGCGCGCCCGTACCCGCGAGGTGCTCGCCGAGGTCGGCATGCCGTCGCCCGACCGCGTGGTGCGCTCGTACCCCCACCAGCTGTCGGGCGGCATGCGCCAGCGGGTGCTCATCGCCTCGGCACTGGCGGCGCGACCGCGGCTGCTCATCGCCGACGAGCCCACCACCGCGCTCGACGTGACGATCCAGCGGCAGATCGTCGAGCTGGTGCGTCGGCTCCGCGACGAGTACGGACTCGCGGTCGTCTGGATCACCCACGACCTCGGCGTGGTGGCGCGGGTCGCCGACCGCATCCTCGTCATGTACGCGGGGCGCGTGGTCGAGGAGGCGACGACACGTGCGCTGTTCGCCGCGCCGCACCACCCGTACGCCGAGGGCCTGCTGCGCTCGATCCCGCCGATGCGCGGCGCCGAGCGGGAGCCGTTGCCGCAGATCGGCGGCATACCCGTCGTGCCGTCGCGGCTGCCCACCGGGTGCCCGCTCGGTCCGCGGTGCCCGCAGCGCGTCGACCGTTGCGACGAGGAGCCGCCGCTCCTCGACCGCGGGGAGAGCAGGGCGGCGTGCTGGGTGCCGCGCGAGGAGTGGCTGTGAACGCTGAACGGCCGATGATCGAGGTGCGCGACCTGGTCAAGCGCTACACCGTGCCCGGGCGGGGCACGGTGCGCGCGCTCGCGGGCGTGAGCTTCGACGTGGCGCGCGGCGAGACTCTCGGGCTGGTCGGCGAGAGCGGATGCGGCAAGTCGACGACGGCGCAGCTGCTCGTCCGCCTCGAGCGGCCGACGTCCGGCACGATCCGGATCGCCGGCGAGGACGTCGCGCACGCGCGCGGGGCGCGGCTGCGGCGGCTGCGGCGCACGGTCCAGCTGGTGTTCCAGGACCCGTACGCGTCGCTCAACCCGCGGATGCGCGTCGGCACCGCGATCGAGGAGGTGCTGGCGGTCCACGACGCGTCGACGACCGCGGCGTCCCGTCGCGCGCGGGTGGCGGAGCTGCTCGGCCTGGTCGGGCTGCCGGCGTCGACGGCCGACCGGCTGCCCGGCCGGCTCTCCGGCGGTCAGCGGCAGCGCGTCGGCATCGCCCGCGCCCTCGCGGTACGACCCGACGTGCTCGTGCTCGACGAGCCGGTCTCGGCACTCGACGTGTCGGTGCGCGCCGAGGTGATGAACCTGGTCGCACGGCTGCGCGACGAGCTCGGCCTCACGTGCGTCTTCATCTCCCACGACCTCGGCATGGTGCGCCACATTGCCGACCGGATCGCGGTCATGTACCTGGGCGAGATCGTGGAGCTCGGCTCCTGGCGCACCGTCTCTGACGAGCCGCTCCACCCGTACGCCCGCGCCCTGCAGGAGGCCGTCCCCGTCGCCGACCCGGCGGCCGAGGCGGCCTGGTCGGCACGCCCGCTCGCCGGCGAGGTACCCGACGCCGCCCACCCGCCGACGGGCTGCACCTTCCACCCGCGCTGCCCGCTCGCCGAGGACGTCTGCCGGACGACGGCGCCCCCGTTGCTGCCCGTCGACACCGGCGACGGCGAGGAGCACCTCGTCGCCTGCCACGTCGTCGCCCGCACCCACGGATCGTCGGACTGAGGATGATCCCCCTCGGGTGCAGCCCTGCGCGACGGCCCTCGCGAATGATCACGTTCAGTTGGTGAAGCCGCACCGAACACGGCGCATGCGCCATGGGAAGTGCGTACTCACCGTGGGAAGTGGCCTCGTCGGACCGACGGCAGCGCCGGGCGAGTCTGGTCAGCGCACCTCAGCGCTGCCACGATGGCGACCATGACGGGCGCAGCCGACACCTGGTACACCCCGCTCACGCCGCTGGCGTTCCTCGGCCGCAGCGCCGAGGTGTTCGCAGACAAGACGGCAATCGCGTACGGCGACCGGCGCCAGACGTACGCCGAGTTCGGCGGCGAGGCCACGCGTCTCGCCCACGCGCTGCGCGCGAGCGGGATCGGGCCGGGCGACCGGGTCGCGTACCTGCTGCCGAACATCCCGGAGATGCTGGTCGCACACTTCGGGGTGTCACTGGCAGGTGCCGTGCTCGTGGCGATCAACACCAGGCTGGCGCCCGAGGAGGTCCGCCACATCTGCGACCACTCGGGTGCGCGGATGCTGGTGGTCGACGCCGGGCTGCACCCCACCGTCGCGCCGGTGGTCGGCCGCCTCGCCACGGTGGAGGAGGTCGTCACCGTGGTCGACCCCGCCTCGGGGTGCGCTCCCGACCCGGCCGTCAGCGGTCCCTCGTACGAGGAGCTGCTCGCCCGCGGCGACGACCGCCCGCTGCCGTGGGCCGTCGACGACGAGCGGTCGACGATCTCGATCAACTACACCTCGGGCACGACGGGGCAGCCCAAGGGCGTGATGTACCACCATCGCGGCGCGTACCTCAACGCACTCGCCGAGGCCGTCCACTCCCGGCACACCCCCGAGTCGGTCTACCTGTGGACGCTGCCGATGTTCCACTGCAACGGCTGGTGCACCACGTGGGGCGTCACCGCCGTCGGCGGTACGCACGTGTGCCTGCGGGCGGTGGACCCCGCCGAGATCTGGCGACTGCTCGACACGGAGGGCATCACCCACCTCAACGGCGCACCCACCGTGCTCGTCTCGATCGCGAACGCGAAGCAGGCGCACCCGTTCGGCCGCGAGATCGTCGTGACGACCGCCGGCGCAGCACCGAGCCCGACGGTCATCGCGCGGATGGAGGACCTCGGCGCGCGGATCGTGCACGTGTACGGCCTCACCGAGACTTACGGTCCGTACTCGGTCTGCGAGTGGCAGCAGGGCTGGCCGCGCCTCGACGTGGCCGACCGGGCGAGGCTGCTCGCCCGGCAGGGTGTGGGCATGGTGTCGACCGACGGGATCCGCGTCGTCGACCCCGAGACCATGCTCGACGTGCCGCGCGACGGCGAGACGATCGGCGAGGCCGTCATGCGCGGCAACAACGTCATGTCCGGCTACTTCGACGACGCCGAGGCGACCGCGGAGGCGTTCCGCGGCGGCTGGTTCCACTCCGGCGATCTCGGCGTCTGGCACGCGGACGGGTACGTCGAGCTGCGCGACCGGGCCAAGGACATCATCGTCTCCGGCGGCGAGAACATCTCGACGATCGAGGTGGAACGCGCGATCGACTCCCACCCCACGGTCCTCGAGGTGGCCGTCGTGGGCGTGCCGGACGAGAAGTGGGGAGAACGGCCCAAGGCGTTCGTCGTACTCCGCGAGGGCGCCGCCGCGACGAGGGACGAGATCGTCGACCACGTCCGCGGCCGGCTCGCCAGGTACAAGGCGCCGGACAGCGTCGAGTTCGTCGACGCGCTGCCGAAGACGTCGACCGGCAAGATCCAGAAGTTCCAGCTCCGCGACCGCGAACGACCGCAGTAGCGGTCACGGAGGCATGTCGTGACAGATGGTTCGGACACCTTCTTCGCCGGGCTCGCCGGCCTGCTCTTCGTCGCTGCCGGCATCCACGGCGTGGTGCGGCCGGTACAGGCGTGGCGCCTGCAGTACTTCTTCACCCGAGTGATGTTCCGCAACCCCGAGCCGTCCCGCGCCGGCCTGGTCCTGACGCGGATCGGCGGGATCGTCTCGATCCTCATCGGCCTGGCGTGGATCGCGCTCCTGGTGATGCTGCGCTACCGCTGACTGCTGGACGTTGGCGCCGTGATCGAACGGGCTGAGGTTAGGCTAACCTCATGTCCGTGGTCGCGCCTCCTTCCGCGCAGGAGCCGCCGAGTACCCCGGACTCCCCACTGGCAGGCCCGCGCCGGCGACTGACCCTCGGCCTGCTGGCGTGCGCGGTGGTCCTCGTCGCCACCAGCGTGGCCAGCGTGGCGATCGGTACCGAGAATGTCGCGCCCCACGAGGTGTGGAGCGCGCTGACGCACTACACCGACCGCGGGAACGAGTGGATCGTCCGCGACCTGCGGGTCCCGCGAACCGTGCTCGCAATCGTCGTCGGGGTCGCGATCGGGCTCAGCGCATCGTTGATCCAGGCGGTCACCCGTAACCCCCTGGCCGACGCCCAGGTGCTCGGCGTGAACTCCGGCGCCAGCCTGTGCGTCGTCTGGGCGATCTCTTTCCTCGGCGCCCAGCGGATCACCGACTATCTCTGGTTCGCCTTCGCCGGGGCGATGGCGGGTATCGTCATCGTCTACCTCGTCAGCTCGCTGAGTCGTGCGGCGGGCAATCCGGTGCAGATGCTGCTGGCGGGCGTGGCCCTGGGCGCGATCATGGACGGGGCGAACTTCACCGTCCGCCTGCATGATCCGCGGGCATTCGACGCCATGCGCTTCTGGGATACCGGAGCCCTGGACGAACGTCCGTTGTCGGTCACCGCTGTCGTCGCGCCGTTCGTCGTGGTCGGCATGATCCTCTGCTTCGCCGTGAGCCGTTCGCTCAACGTGGTGGCGATGGGCGACGACCTGGCGACGGCCATGGGTGGTCGCCTACGCCGTACCCGGGTCACGGCTCTGGTCGCCGTCACCTTGCTGGCGGGGGCCGCCACCGCGGCCTGCGGCCCGATCGGCTTCATCGGGCTGATGGTCCCGCACATCGTGCGCCGGCTGACCGGGCCCGACTGGCGCTGGATCATGGCCTACAGCACGATGGTGGGCCCCTCGCTCCTGTTGGTCGCCGATGTGGTGGGCCGCCTGATCATCCGTCCGTCGGAACTGCCGGCCGGCATCGTCACCGCCTTCATCGGTGCACCGGTGCTGATCTGGTTGATCCGCCGGGAGTCGGCGCGAGCGGGCCGATGAGGACTGCACGACCGCGGGCGACCGCCCACCCGGGATCGGGCAGGGGAAGCGACACGGCCATCGCGTGGCGCCACCGACAGTTCGTCCTGCGGGTCGGCGGCCGCTCGGTCCGGGTCAGTCACCGCGCCCTGGTGGCGACCGTGACCTCGGTCGTCGCTGCGGCCGTGCTCGCCGTCTTCGCGCTCGGCGCAGGCGAGTTCCCCGTCTCGCCGGGCAAGGTGATCTCGGTGCTGATCGGCACGGACGACTCGTTCGCCCGCGTGGTGGTGCTGGAGTGGCGGATGCCACGCATCGTCAGCGCGCTGATCATCGGGGCGGCGCTCGGGATGGCCGGAGCGATCTTCCAGACGCTCACCCGCAACCCGCTCGGCAGCCCGGACATCATCGGTTTCAACGTCGGCGCCTACACCGGCGCCCTGGTGGTGATCGCCACCATCGGTCGTGACTACGCCCGCACCGCGGTCGGCGCGCTCCTCGGTGGGCTCGCGGTGGCGACCGTGGTCTACCTGCTGTCTCGCAAGCGGGGCACCGTCCACGGGGTGCGGTTGATCGTCGTCGGCATCGCCGTGAGCGCCGTGATGAGCTCGGTCAACCAGTGGATCATCGTCAAGATCGACCTGCACGCCGCCACCACGGCAGCGGTGTGGGCGCAGGGCACGCTCAACGGGCTCGACTGGGCCCAGGCCGTCCCCCTGGGGATCTGCTTCGTCCTGGTCACCGTGTTGCTCGGGCTCACCGGTCCGTCCCTGACCATCATGCAGATGGGCGACGACGCGGCCGGAGCACTCGGCCTGCGCACCGAACGCGTCCGGGCCCACTTCTTCGTGCTCGGCGTCGCTCTCGTGGCACTCGCCGCCGCGGCGGCCGGACCGATCTCCTTCGTCGCCCTGGCGGCACCACAGATCGCCCGGCGGCTGACCTCCGGCCCCGGCGTGGGAATGACGTCGTCCGCGGTCACCGGTGCCGTCCTGCTCCTGGCGAGCGACCTCATCGCGCTCCGCGCCCTCGCCCCCACGGAGTTGCCGGTCGGAGCCGTCACGGTCTGCCTGGGTGGCGCCTATCTGGTCTTCCTGCTCGTCACCCAAGGACGACGGCGTGCCCGATGAACGACCCTCCCCGATACCTGCCGACAGGACTCCGATGAACTCCACCGCCGCCCAGCCGGGAACTCCTGACCGCAGCGGACGGCTGGGCGCGCGTGACATCACGCTCGGCTACGACCAGCGCCCGGTCATCACCGGACTCGACATCGACATCCTGCACGGCGGCGTCACCGCCATCGTCGGCCCCAACGCCTGCGGCAAGTCGACCCTGCTACGCGGCCTGGCCAGACTGCTGCACCCGATCGCGGGACACGTCGTCCTCGACGGCGAGGACATCCAGCGGCTTCCCACCCGGCTGGTGGCCCGCCGGCTCGGCCTGCTGCCCCAGACGTCGATAGCTCCCGAGGGCATCTCGGTGGCCGACCTGGTCGCGCGAGGACGGTTCCCGCACCAGGGTCTGATGCACCAGTGGTCACGCGCGGACGAGGAGGCGGTGATCGCAGCGATGACGGCGACGGGCGTGACGGAGCTGTCGGGGCGGCTGGTCGACGAGCTCTCCGGTGGTCAGCGGCAGCGCGTCTGGGTGGCGATGGTGCTGGCTCAGGACACCGAGCTGGTGTTGCTCGACGAGCCGACGACGTTCCTCGACATCTCCCACCAGGTGGAGCTGCTTGACCTGTTGGTCGCACTGAACCGCGATCGCGGCCGCACGGTGGTCGCCGTGCTCCACGATCTCAACCACGCCTGCCGGTTCGCCGACCAGCTCGTGGTGATGCACGACGGCACCGTCGTCATCCAGGGCGACCCGGTCGACATCGTCACCGCCGAGCTGATCGAGCACGTCTACGGACTGTCCTGCACGATCATCGACGACCCACTGACCGGCACGCCGCTGGTCATTCCTCGCCCGTCGAAGCACACCCGCATCCGCCGCTGACGACCCCGCGCGTCCTCCCCGCTCAGCTGTTCGTCAGGTCGCCGACCGGCCTGCCGTTGACCGCGTTGGCGAGTTGCGGAACCAGCACGTCGAGAGCGTGCAGCAGTGCCTTCGGTCCGCTGTACGACAGCGCTCCGCTGAGATCGGAGTCGAACGAGGTGTAGAGGGCCCGGTCGTCCTTGACGACGTCCAGCCGGTTGAAGGCGAGCGAGGCGAGCATTTGCTTCTCGGTGGCGCCGTTGACGAACAGCACGTCCTCGTCGAGCAGCGAGAGCTTCTCCTCGCTGACATCACCCACGGTGTCCTGGGCGGCGAAACCCAGGGCGTCGAAAAGGGTGCGCCGGGGGTCGCCCGCACCGATCAGGTAGTGGCCGCCGTCCTCGGGACCGAAGTCCACGACCAGCACCTTGTCCGCGAACTCAGGGTTGGCCTTCACCGCCTCGTCGATCTTCGCCTCCACCTGGTCGACCAGGCGCCTGGCCTCGTCCGCCTTGCCGAGCGCCTTGCCGACGGTGAGCATCTGCACGTCCCAGGGCGTCTCCTCGTCCTTGTAGTCGTCCGATTGGATGACCGTCGGCGCGATCGTGGACAGCCGCTCGTAGGTCTTCTTGTCGATCGTCTCGTAGATCGCGAAGATGACGTCCGGCTTCTCCTTGGCGATCGCCTCGTAGTTGATCCCGTCGCCGCCGAGCGCCTTGACCCCCTTGCCGTCGGTCGCGTCCTGCACCCAGGAGAAGTCGTTGTACTCGTCGAACCACGCTCGGGTCGCCACCGGCACCACGCCCAGGGCGAGTACGAAGTCCTGGTCGTTCCACCCGACGGTCACCACCCGGTCGGCACCTTCGGGGACCTTCGTGGTGCCGAACTTGTGCGAGACGGAGATCGTGGCGACGCCCTTGTCGGACGCGTCGGAGGAGGAGCCACAGCCTGCCACCGCCAGGACCAGGGAGAGCCCCAGGACGAGAGCCGCGAGTCGGCGGACGGTGGTCGGGATGGATCGGCGCAACGGACGCTCCCTCGCATGGGCGGTACAGGCACGGCCAAGATTAGCTTAGGCTACCCTAATTCTCGCCGCGAACGCCGCGCGTTCGTGCGCGCGTGCCCATGGTTCCGAACAATGCATGCCTGGGTGGAGCTGAGGGGATTTGAACCCCTGGAAGCGAGTCCTCAGCCTCGACGTGAACGTTCCGACGACCGAGCAAACGTGCCTCGCGGCGATGCGATGGGAGTGTTACCGCCAACTTCGTGGCAGGACCTGTGGGGTGGTTGTCCGGTCGCCCATGGGTCGCCGCGCCGGCTGTGGGCTAGATGCGGTGGTCTATGAGGGCGTCGGCGGTGAGGCGTTGGGCGCGCTCGGCTCGCTCGGGTTGGGCGAGGGTGATGCTTACCCGGAGGGCGTCGAGGATGGCGAGGTGGACCAGCCGGCTGGTCATTGCTTCCACTTGGTGGTGGGTTTCGGCGGAGCCAGCGATGAGCGCGAGGTCGCACAGCTCGGTGAGTGGCGAGCGGGCGAAGCTGGTGATCGCGATGCAGGTAGCGCCGGCGGTGCGTGCGGCTCGCATGGTGGTGAGGGTTTCTCGCGTCTGTCCGGTGTGGCTGATGGCGAGAGCGACGGTGTCTGCTCCGGCGAGTTGGGCCATGACGTGTTGCATGTGGGTGTCGGCGGTGGTCTCGGCGTGGATGCCGACGCTGCGGAACCGGTACGCGGCGTCCTGTGCCAGTGGCGCGGACGTGCCGACGCCTACAAGCAGGAGGTGTGTGGCCTTGCCGATAGCGTCGACCGCACGGTTGAAGGTTGCCGGGGTGACGGCGCGGGTGGCTTCAGTCAAAGCCGTGGCGCTGACATTGAGGACTGCGGCGAGCGCGGCGGCGGGTGGGTCGCTGGCGGTGACGTCCTGGATGGGAGTGGCCGGCGTGTGTGGGCCGTCGGCGGCGAGTCGGAGCTTGAGGTCCTGGAAGCCGCGTAGCTCGAGGTCGTCCTGGCAGAACCGTACGACGCTGCCGACCGAGGTGTTGCTGCGGGCAGCGACGTCGGTGACGGTGAGCTGCACGACGGCGGATGGGTCGGCGAGGATGACCTGGCCGATGCGCTGCGCGGTGGCTGACAGGTTCGGTAGCAGCGCGCGCAGTCGTCCACTGATCGACTCCCGTCCGTCCTCGGCGCGGTCAGCTGCCACTTCGCCTGCTTGGGTGTTCATGAGGCGAGAATAGGCAGGCTGGAACGCATTTCAACGGTAGAGCCATTCACGGGATGGATGTTCTATCCGTGTTCACCTTCGCTTCCGGTTGGTGTTTCCGCGGCGGGGTTACCGTCGCCGGCATGAGAACCAGTGACCAGCAAGGGATCCGCACCACTCATACCGGCAGCCTGCCCCGACCGCCGGCACTCGCCGAAGCGATGGTGGACAGGGAACGAGGCGTCGCTGACGACGCGACACTGGCGACGCTGCCGGAGCTCGTCAGGGACGCCACCGAGGGCGTCTTGCGTCAGCAGGGAGAGGTCGGCCTGCATGTGGGCAGTGACGGCGAACAGGGCAAGATCGGGTACGCGACCTACGTCAAGGAGCGCCTCTGCGGCTTCGACGGCGAAGCGGGCGTACTGTCGCTGGCCGATCTCGATGACTACCCGGAGATCACCGAGCAAGCGCTGGACGGCCTGGTGACCACCACCCCGTCGTGCACCGGCCCAGTTCGGTACATCGGACGCGACGAGCTACACCGGGACCTGACCGAGCTCCGGGCAGCCGTCGACGACGTCGGGGCCGCCGGTCCTGAGGAAGTGTTCGTGCCCGCCGCGTCGCCCGGTGTCATCGCGATCTACCTCGCCGACCAGCACTACGGCTCACACGACGCGTACCTCGGCGCACTTGCCGATGCCATGCGCACCGAGTACGAAGCCATCGTCGCTGCGGGATTCTTGCTGCAGATCGACTGTCCCGATCTCGCGATGGGCCGGCGCGCCCAGTATGCCGACGCCTCGGTCGAGGAGTTCCGCGCCGCGATCGCCGGGCATGTCGAGGCGCTGAACGCGGCGACCGCGGGTATCGATCCGGACCGGATGCGGATGCACCTGTGCTGGGGGAACTACGAGGCGCCCCACCACCGCGACGTCGACCTCGCGGACATCGTCGACGTCGTCATGCGCGCCCGTCCCCGCACCGTCCTGCTGGAAGCGGCAAACCCGCGGCACGCCCACGAGTGGCGCGTCTTCGAAGACCACCCACTGCCCGAGGACAAGGTCCTCGTCCCTGGCGTCATCGATACCTGCACCAACTACGTCGAGCACCCGGACCTCGTCGCCGAGCGGATCGTCCGCTACGCCGACACCGTTGGCATGGAACGCGTCATCGCCGGCACCGACTGCGGCTTCTCTACGTTCGCCACGTTCCACCCTGTGCTGCCAAGGATCACCTGGGCGAAGCTCGCCTCGCTCACCGAGGGAGCCCACCGCGCACCTCACCGATCGACAGGTAGCGCCGGCATGAGCGCAGCGGAACCGATGCGGATCCTCGCCGTCGGCGACATCGTCGGCCCTGAGACCGCCTCCTGGCTCGCTGCACAGCTGCCTGCCTTGCGTGAGCAACACCAGCTGGACTGGGTCGTCGTCAACGCGGAGAACTGCGCCGTCACCGGCCCATCCCCGATGACCGGCTTCGGCATGACTCCCGCGATCGTCGACGAACTCCTCGCCGCCGGCGTCGACGTCATCACCGGCGGCAACCACTCCTGGGACGGCCCGCACGTTGACGACGTCCTCAGCTACGAGCGAGTGGTGCGTCCCGCCAACCTCGAGGAGGCCCGCGGCCGCGGCGCTGTCAGCGTCGGCGCCGGCGCTCGGCAGCTGACCGTCCTCAACCTACTCAGCCCCACCGCCGCCCTCCCCGGGATGAAGGCGCCCCAACCCCAGCCGCTGTGGCCCTCGTGGACCGACATCCGCCACACCCTCGACCTCCCAGGCGTCGTCCTCATCGACCTGCACGGCGAGTCGGCCTGGGAAAAGGCGTCCTTCGCCAGCGCCATCGACGGCGACGTCACCGCTGTCGTCGGCACCCACACCCACGACCCCACCCTGCGCGGACACATCCTCCCCAACGGCACCGGCTACGTCACCGAACTCGGCATGACCGGCAGACTTGGCTTCACCGGCGGCGGCTTCGACCCCGCCCACTTCGCCGCCCGGCTACGTGGTGAAGACATCACCACACTGCCGCCGTACCAACTCGCAACCGGACCGATGAGCCTCGGCGCAGTCATGATCGACACAGATCCAGCCGGAAGGACGTTGACGATCACCCGGGTGCACGAAGCAGACAGAGCCGCGGCCATATCGTCCGCCTGCGCCGATACCGAGCTTCAGCGCTAGGGCGTGTTGCTAAACCCGTGGATAGGGCTCGCGGGTGAGGATCGGGATGTGTTGCGTGAGGTGATCTCGAGTCAGTAGGGGAAAGTCTCACGACACCTCTGCCCGCAGGCTGCTTGATTCAGCCGGGGGCGTTCACCCTCGCCTGTGTCCCGGCGTCCTGCACGGGCACGGAGTGCGTGGCGACGATCCCGACGTCCCGCGGCGGCGCGTAGCGCAGGGGAGAGGCGACGAAGATCCCGCTCGCGAGCAGGGCGAGCACGGTCCCGATCGAGCAGACCCGCATCATGACCGTGGCGGTCCTCGCCTGGAGCCTGCGGCGTGCCAGGGCGAGCAGGCCGATCCCGGCCAGACCTCCGGCGGTGTTGACGACGAGGTCGGTGACGTCGGAGCTCCCGACAGCCAGGACGTACTGGGCGACCTCCAGGACCAGGCTCGCCCCGGCGACCGCGCCCGCGGCCTTCCACCACGGCCACGACGGCGCGAGGAGGCCGAGGTAGAGGCCGAAGGGGACGAAGAGCACGATGTTCGCGACGACCTCGAAGGGTGCGCTGGCACCGGCCCCGGCACTGGGTGCGAACGGGACGAGCTTGATCTGGCGCAGCGCGCCCCCGCCGACGTACGGCACCTCGAGCTTCCACAGCGCGATCCAGGCCAGCAGGACGAGGTAGACCACGACCAGCACGACCAGCAGGACGCGCCCGCCCTCTCGGGACGGCATCTTCTCCAAGGCAGACACACCAGGCTCCACGACGAGCGACAGCGACCCTCAACCCTAGGGCGTGTTGCTAAACCCGTGTGGGACAGCCGGGTCCGACAGTCATTCGCTGACTTTTCGCTGACTGATCAGGGAAACGGCGCCTCCGTCGTGCGTGACGAGGGCGCCGAATAGTGCCGCTGACCTGCGGTCGAACCTGGGTGGAGCTGAGGGGATTTGAACCCCTGACCCCCTCGATGCGAACGAGGTGCGCTACCGGACTGCGCTACAGCCCCAGATGATGAGTGAAGACGCAGGAAAGGCTAGCAAACGCCTCCGCGGTGTCGCGAAGCAGTTGTCCGACGTACGGCCCCGGGGTGGGTCCTGGACCCCCCGAACGCCCAGGACCCACCCCGGGGACCGTGGTCGGTGGTGTTCCTGGTGCCCCTGAAGACCAGGAACACCACCGGTATCCGCCGCTCAACCCCCCACGGCGCGGCGGATGTCGTGGACCGTCGCCTCGTCGGCGGGCACGGTCTGGTCGTCGTAGTCCTCGACGGACACGGTTGTCTCGTAGGCGCGCTGCGCGACGGGAGCGGTGAGGTACGTCGGCAGCGGCACCTCCTGCGGGTGCCACGGCTCGGGGGCGTGCTGGTCGAACAGCGCGCCTCGGTCGACCAGGCGCATGCCGGGCGCGACGCGGCGGGCGCGGTACGCACCGACCGACGGCGTATCGATGCCCGACTCGACGGCGGTGGACGTGCGGGCGTACGCGGCACGGCGGGCACGCTCGTCGCGGCGGCGGCGGGCGTGCTCGGCGACGAGGAGGCGACGGGTGTGCACCACGTACAGCGGGAGCAGCAGCGCGGGCGCGCCGACCGACCACCAGGGCACGAGCCCGTACGCCACGACCCCGGCCGTGACGCCGACGGCGAGGAGCAGGAGGCCGAGGATCGCCCGGCGCCGGCGGACGGTGCGACGGGCGCGGGCGTCCGGCTCGTACGACCGTTTGGTGGAGTTGTCAGTGGCAGGCGCAGCTAGAGGAACGTCTGGCACTGACACGTCGGCGGAACCGCGGCGTCGCCGCAGCACGCGGCCGTGCGTCTCGTCGGCCTTGGCGCGACGGGTCGCGTCGTCGGCCGTGGACGGGTCCGCGGGCGCACTGTCGTGCGTCCGCAGCCAGCGGGGCACCAGGACGATGGCCCACACGGCGACGATGACCAGGTAGATGATCGCGCCGCCCATGTCAGCGTCCCGGCACCGTTGCACCGGGGTCCGCGAGCGGCCCGGTGGGGAAGGAACGGCATCCGGTCACATCCGCAGGTTAGGTGCCGGCGGAACGGAAGTGATGCATTGCAACCGGTGTGTCGGAAGTTACTAGTGTGACTAGAGTCCGATTTGCCCTGTCACGCGGAAGGCTCCTCCCGCTTGCGCGCGTGCCAGCGACGCAGCACGCCGTTCGGGGCGTCCTCGACCGTCAGCGCGTAGCAGAGGTGGTCGCACCACTCGCCGTTGATGTGCAGGTAGCGCCGCCGCAGGCCCTCCTCGCGGAAGCCGAGCTTCTCCACGACGCGCCTGCTCCGGTCGTTCTCCGGACGGATGTTCGCCTCGAGCCGGTGCAGGCCGACGACGCCGAAGCAGTGGTCGACGGCCATCGCCAGGGCGGTCGGGATGACTCCGCGCCCGGCGAACCGCTGGTCGACCCAGTACCCGGCCTGCCCGCCGCACGCCGAGCCCCAGACGATGCTGCCGATCGTGAGCTGGCCCGCGAACTCGCCGTCGTACGTGACCACCCACGGCAGCGACTGGCCGCGCTTGGCCTCGCGCAGGAGCATCCGCGCGAGAGTCGCATAGCCGGCGCGGCCGGAGTCGAGGACAGGCCCGCCGGGCAATGTCGCCTCCCAGGGCGAGAGCCAGCTGTCGTTGCGCAGCCGTACCTCGCGCCAGACCTTGGCGTCGCGGACGCGCAGCGGCCGGAGACCGACAGGACCGTCGGCCAGGTCGGCCAGCCACGCACGCATGTCCATGGCGTCTACTGCCCTCCGCCGGGACGTCGCCAGTGCCCGGTCTTGCCGCCCGTCTTCTCCTCCACCCGGACGTCGGTGATGCTCGCCGCCGGGTCGACCGCCTTCACCATGTCGATCATCGCGAGACCCGCGGCCGCCACGGCCGTGAGTGCCTCCATCTCGACGCCGGTACGGTCGGCGGTGCGCGCCGTCACCTCGATGGCGACGCCCTCGTCGGTCACCGTGAGGTCGACGTCGACGCCGTGCAGCGCGATCGGGTGACACAGCGGCACGATGTCGGGCGTGCGCTTGGCGCCGGTGATGCCGGCGATCCGCGCGACGGCGAGCGCGTCGCCCTTCGGCAGCCCGCCCCCGCGCAGCAGCGCGACGACGGCGTCGGACGTGCGGACGAACCCCGTCGCCCGCGCCGTGCGCGCACTGACGTCCTTGGCCGACACGTCGACCATGTGCGCACTGCCCGCCTCGTCGAGGTGGGTGAAGCCCTCGTCTGCGCTCATCGGTCCACGCGCCCGCTCACTCGCTCGCCTCCGACAGGTGCCGCGACAACGTCCAGCCCAGCCGGGCAGGCATCGCGACCCCTACCTACGGCTCCCTCGCCAGCTCCTGCGCTCATTGCTCGTCGAGGCCGTTCTCGTCGAAGATCAGGCACTCCACCGAGCCGCCGGCCGGGACGTCGACGACGTCCTCGGGGAGCACGATGAAGCAGTTCGCCCTGGCCAGACCGCCCAGCAGATGCGACCCGTGGCCGCCCGCGGGGCTGACGGCGTAGGAGATGCTGCCGCGCCGCGACAGCACTCCGCGCGCGAACTGGCGCTTGCCGCGCGCCGACGTGACGCCGCCGTCGAGCGTCGCCCTGATCGAACGCATGTGGCGCGCGCCGATGCCCATCATCTGGGTCAGCGCAGGCCGGACGAACACCTGGAACGACACGAACGCACTGACCGGGTTGCCGGGCAGCGCGAAGATCGGGGTGTCGTCGGGCCCGATGGTGCCGAATCCCTGTGGCTTGCCGGGCTGCATCGCGACCTCGTCGAACGAGACCGTGCCGAGACGGCTCAGCACCTCCTTGACGACGTCGTACGCCCCCTTGCTCACGCCGCCGCTCGTCACGACGGCGTCGGCGCGGATCAGCTGGTCCTCCAGCGTGGCGAGCAGGGTGCGCGGCTCGTCCGGCACGATGCCCACCCGGTACGCGACGCAACCGAGGTCGAGCGCACACGCGGTCAGCTGGTAGCTGTTGGAGTCGACGATGTGGCTCGGCGCGATGCGTTGGCCCGGCTCGACGAGCTCGCTGCCGGTCGAGATGACGACCACCCGCGGCCGGGGACGGACGCGGATGCGGTCCATGCCCATCGCCGCCACGAGGCCGACCCGTGCGGGTGTCAGCGGCTCACCCCGGTAGAGCACGACGTCGCCCTCGGCGACGTCCTCCCCTGCGCGTCTGATGTGCCGGCCGACCTCGGGGGTGTGCCTGATGCCGACCTTGGCGAGGCCCGCGTCGGTCCACTCGACGGGGACGACGGCGTCGGCGCCCGGCGGCATCGGGGCGCCCGTCATGATCCGCGCGCACATGCCCGGCCGGACGGTGACGACGTCCTGGCTGCCCGCGGCGATGTCACCCACGACCGGCAGGGTCACCGGCGTCTCCGGCGTCGCCCCGGCGAGGTCGCCGGCGCAGACCGCGTAGCCGTCCATCGCGGCATTGTCGAACCCGGGCAGGGTCAACGGGGCCGCGAGATCGTCGGCGACGAGGCAGCCGCGCGAGTCCATCAGCTGCAGGTCGATCGCCTGGAGCGGTTGGACGGTGCGCAGGATGCCGGTCAGGTGGTCGTCAACGGACTTCACCCAGTCCCCCTTCGCTGTTTGAGCAAGACCTTAACCGCCGAGCTTGCCGTCGCCGAAGGAGGCGACGTAGTCGCGGAGCCAGCGCGAGAACTCCGGGCCGATGTCCGGACGCTCGCACGCGAGGCGGACGGTGGCGCTGAGGTACTCCAGCTTGTCGCCGGTGTCGTACCTGCGACCGCGGAAGAGCACGCCGTGGACCGGTCCCGAGTCGCCGACGGCGAGCTCGCGCAGCGCGTCGGTGAGCTGGATCTCCCCGCCGCGGCCCGGCGGGGTGTCGCTCAGCACGTCGAACACCGCCGACGAGAGAACGTAGCGGCCGATGAGGGCCAGCCGGCTGGGCGCGGACTCCGCACTCGGCTTCTCCACGAGGTCGGTGACACGGACGACGTCGGAGTCGTCCGTGGCGGACACGGCCGCGCAGCCGTAGAGCGAGATCTGCTCGGGCTCGACCTCCATGAGCGCGATCACGCTGCCGCCGTAGCGCGCCCGCACCTCGATCATCCGGGCGAGCAGCGGGTCGCGCGGGTCGATCAGGTCGTCGCCGAGCAGCACCGCGAACGGTTCGTCGCCGACGTGACCCGCGGCGCACAGGACGGCGTGCCCCAGACCCTTCGGATCGCCCTGCCGGACGTAGTGCACGGTCGCGAGCCGGTCGACCTCGCGTATCGCGGCGAGCTTGTCGTCGTCGCCGCGGGCGGCGAGGGCGCCCTCGAGCTCGTAGTTGCGGTCGAAGTGATTCTCCAGCGACGTCTTGTTGCGGCCCGTAATCATCAGTACGTCGTCGAGGCCGGCGGAGCGGACCTCCTCGATGACGTACTGGATGGCCGGCTTGTCGACGACCGGCAGCATCTCCTTGGGCGTGGCCTTCGTGGCGGGGAGGAACCTGGTGCCGAGACCGGCGACCGGGATGACGGCCTTGCGTACCGGCCGAACGGAGGGAGCACTCATAGCGGTGCACGCTACCGGCCACCCGTCATCGACCGTGGTAGCGGCGTCCCGCCGGACTGGTCCAGGTATGCGTGCCGTCCGGGTCGCGGGTCACCCGCCACCCGCCGTACCTGAGCATCCACTGGTGCCGGCGGCACAACGGCGGCAACCCGTTGTGCCGGTCGGCCCGGCGCAGCGTCTCGCGCGCCGCGCGGCCGCACCCCGGGAAGCGACAGCGCTCGGCGTCGCCGGGGCCCGCATCGTCGCCTGGCCCGTCGCGTGACCAGCCGGCACCCTCGTTGTCATGCCATTCGAACATACGTTCGAGTATAGGCGTCTCGCTGCCGCCTCGGAAGGGTTCGCGCTCATGCTCTGTCGCAAGACCGCCGAAGGCAGCTGGCACTGGCACACTGGACGCCGTGAGCCCCGAGACCGCGCGCGACGGCAAGCGCGCCCTGCGCACCGACCTGTTGCGACGCCGCCGCGCACTGACGCCCGAGCAACGCGCGGACCACGCGAACAGGCTGCGCGATGTGGTGCTCGGCCTGCCGGAGATCGCCCGGGCAGGCACCGTCGCCACGTACGTCTCGGTCGCCGCCGAGCCGGGCACCGGCCCGCTGCTCGACGCCCTCGCCGAACGCGGGCTACGGGTGCTGCTGCCGGTGACGCTCGCGGACATGACGCTCGACTGGGCCGTCTACACCGACGCCGGCTCCCTCGTCCCTGCCGGGCACGGCCTGACCGAGCCGTCGGGACCGCGACTCGGCACGGCGGGCGTACACACCGCCGACGTCGTGCTGTTGCCCGCGCTGGCCGTCGACGGCAGGGGGATGCGGATGGGCCGCGGCGGTGGCTGCTACGACCGGGTGCTCGCCGCCCTCGATCCCGCGGTGCTCAGCTGCGCCCTGCTGTACGACCACGAGCTCGTGCCCGAGGTGCCGGCGGAGCCCCACGACCGGCCGGTGGCCGCGGTGGCGACCCCGGCGGGCGTCACCCGCTTCGCCTCACGCTTCACCTCACGAACGTGGACTTCACCTCGTCCCTGCACGAGGTGAAATCGGTGTTGATCACGTCAACGTGATCAACGAGGCGGGGCTGGGCGGCGGTGGGGCGCCGGGGTCAGGCCGGGGGTGGTGCGGTGCGGTTCGGCGCGAGGCCGGAGCGCAGGACGCCGGCGGCGGTGAGCCGCGCGGTGAGCTCCCCCGGCGACAGACCGAGGAGCGCGGCGAGCGACGGGACGTCGCGCCGGCGCAGCGACAGGACGTCGGTCTCGTAGTCGCCGCGGTCGTGCTGGATGCTCGCGAGGTAGCGCAGGACCACGCTCCACTGCTCCCCCGACAGGCCCTGCAGCCGGCGGAGGTCGAGCACGGGATGCTGCAGGACGAGCTGCGGCAGCGCGTCGCGCTCGGGTGCCGGTGCGCTGCCGAGCAGCTCGGCGACCGAGGCGTTGTAGAACTCCGCGAGCTCCGCGAGCCGCTCGACGGTGAGGGTGCGCGCGCCCGCCTCGTAGCTGGCGATCGTCGCGGCCTTCCACCGGCCCTGCGACTGGCGCTCGACGTCGCGCCTGGTCAGGCCGAGGCGCTCGCGGACGGCGCGGAGCCGGCCGCCGAGGTTGAGCCCGACGCCGCCCTCCTCGGGCTCCTCCTCCTTGTCGGCCTCCAGCGACGGCGGCGGCTTCAGGGCCGCCAGTCGCGCCGGGATGAACAGCTCGCCGCGGCGTACGCCGAGCAGCGCGCCGAGCAGCTGGGACGCCGTGACGGCCTTCGGGATCCAGCCCCTGACACCCGCGGCGAGCGCGTCGGCGACGAGGTCGGTCTGGTCCGACATCGTCACGACGACCACCCGGGCCTTGGGATAGGTCGAGCGGAGCCTCGGCACGACGTCGTCGTCCTGTCCCTGCACGTCGAGGACGACGAGCTCGGGCTCGCCGTCACCGACCTGCCCGAGCAGGGTCGTGAGGGTCGAGCCGGAGGCGAGTACGTCGAACTCGGCGGTGCCGGCCAGCAACCGCTCGATGTCACGCCGGAACGAGAGGTTCCGGTCGAGCACGAGGACCGGCGTCACGCCATTCCCGTCCGTCATACGTTCCAATGCCTCCTAGCTCCCGGGCTCGTCAGCCCGCGGGTCGCAGAACCAGCCCATAGATGGTGCCACGGTCGATAGTGCCCTGCCGCCACCGCATCGGTGTAGTACCACGGACCCAAATCCCCGACTGATCGAAGTAGTGCCGGTCGAAGGGATGACCCGACGCCCCCGTGAGGTTGACCCAGCGGGATCTGTCGAGGTCACGAAGATCGACGATCATGCGCATCGAGGGCACCCAGTCGACCTCGTAGCCGGCACGCACCGACCACCCTGTCGCGTTCACCACGGACGACCCGCCGCCCAGCCGCAGTGGCCCACGGTTGAACAGGCGCTCCACCACCCCGATGCCCGACGTACCGAACGACTGGTTCCGCACCGTCAGCGTATGAAGGTCACCCCAGCGCCACGTCGCCGGGTCGGTGCCGAGCCGGCCGGCGAGCTCGTCGTACGCGTCGCCCATCGCCTGCGCGAGCACGTCGTCGCGCGTCTCGTGGGTGCCGCGGGTCCTGACGTCGTCCCACCAGGTGCTGCGCGGCGACTCCAGCAGCCGGTCGACCACCGCGAACCAGCGCCCCCCGCCGTCCGGTCGCGCGGCGGCCGGCAGCTGGTCGTCGAACGTCCGCGCCAGCACGTGCCGCCACACGGCGTTGAAGTACGCGGCGGGCGCCGAGTCCGCCGGGGTCGTGTGGTCCCAGCCGGAGAGGAGGCGCTGCGCATCAGCGGCGCCCGCCGGCGCTTCGGCGCGCCGCAGATGGGGCACCAGGATCTCGGCCGCGGCGTTGCGGGTGTCGTGCTGCATGCGGGCCGTGTCGGCGAGCGTCAGCGGGCGGCGCGCCGACTCGATCATGTCGGTGATGCGCCGGCTGCGGTAGCCGTAGTCCCAGTCCCTGGTGAGCTCGTACGGGTACGAGTCGGCGATCACGGCCTGGTTGGCGGTGACGACATACCCGTCCTTCGGGTCGAGCGCGTACGGCAGCGCGCGGAACGGGACGTAGCCGGACCACTCGTCCTCCCCGGTCCACCCGATCGCCGGGAACCGCCCGTCGTAGCCGGATCTGAGGGGCACCCGGCCGGGTGCCTGGTAGCCGATGTGCCCGTCCACGTCGGCGTACACGAGGTTCTGGGCGGGCACCTCGAACATCCGTGCCGCCGCCCGGAACTCGGTGAAGTTCGACGCGGTATTCAGGACGAGGACTGCGTCGGCGGTGCGGCCGGGCGTCAGGGCCGTCCAGCGCATCGCGACGCCGTACTCGGCCTTGCCCGGCGCGGCGGCACCGACGTCGCGCAGCTCCCGGCTCACGTCCGAGAGGAGGGGCCCGTGCCTGGTGGACCTGACGGTCAGCGGCACCGGATCGCCGCCCGCGACCTCGATGGTCTCGTCGCGCGTCGCGAGCTCGACGGGCTCGCCCTTGTACTCGTACCTGTCGCCGTCGACCCGCTCGAGGTACAGGTCGACGACGTCGGGCCCCAGGTTGGTGAATCCCCAGGCGATCCGGTCGTTGTGACCGATGATCACGCCGGGGAAGCCGGCGAACGTGAAGCCTCCGACGTCGAAGGGGCACGCCGCCGACACCGGCGCGCAGCGCAGGCTCATCTGGTACCAGATCGACGGCATCGCCGGCGCGAGATGCGGGTCGTTCGCAAGGATCGGCCGACCCGTGGACGTACGCGAGCCCGCGACGACCCAGGCGTTCGAGCCGATGCCGGTACCACCTGCGCCCGCCGCGTGCGACACGGCGTCGAGCGCGGCGCCCGCCCTGGCGAGGCTCGCGCCCGCGGCCCGGGTGCGCAGCGCGGGGTGTGCGCGCGTGGCCGGCGGAACGCGGGACGCCCGCTCGTCGGTGGTGTCCGCGGGGACGAACGTGCCCCTGGTCACCGTGCCGCGGGTCACGATCGGCTCGTGCTCGCGGTACGGGTACGCGGGGTACAACTCGTCGACCTGCGCCGCGGACAGCCGCGACGACAGCAGCGTGCGCTGCTGCTCCTCCGCGTCGTTGCCCCGTAGCTGCCAGGCCATCACCTTGAGCCAGGCGAGGCTGTCGACCGGCGTCCACCGCTCGGGACGGTAGCCGCCGTTCTGCAGCCGCAGCAGCGTGTACTCGAGGCCGAGCGAGGAGCCGCCGTGGTCGCCGAGGTACGCGTTGACGCCGGCGGCGTACGCGGTCAGCGCGTCCCTCGTCGACCGGGACAGCAGGGGGTACTCGCGTTCCGCGACGTCGCGCCAGCCCATCGTGCGCAGGTACTTGTCGGTCTCGACCTGCCCGGCTCCGAAGAGCTCGGCGAGCCGGCCGGCGCTGAGGTGCCGGTTGAAGTCCATCTCCCAGAAACGGTCCTGCGCGTGCACCCAGCCCTGCGCGAAGAACAGGTCGTGCGCACTGCCGGCGGTGATCTGCGGTACGCCGTACCCGTCGCGCTTCACGTCGACCTCGCCGCGCAGCCCGGGAACGGCGACGTCGCCGTCGCGATCGGGAATCGATTGCCGGACGGTCACGACGAATGCCGCGACGAGCACCATGGCCACCACCAGGACGGTGCACAGCAGCCAGTAGACGATCGTCGCGAGACGACGGACGGTACCCATGCGCGCCGCCCCTCAGCCCGCGAGGGCTGACATCGCGGTCGGGTCGACGGTGACGGCGGGAGCGTCGACATCCAGCGACACCGTGCCCGCCGGACTCACCATGGCGAGAGCCTAGTGCCCGCACCGCCGATTTGTCCCATGCCCGTCCGTCGGGAAGGATCTGGCCATGCCCGAGTCGGTGCTTCCCCTTGCACTGCTGCTCGGTGCGGGCGTGCTGGTGGTGTCGGTACTCGCGGTACGCCTGTCCGGGCGCATCGGGCTGCCCGGCCTGCTGTTCTTCCTCGCGTTCGGTCTGATCCTCGAGCAGAGCGGGATCTCGATCACCGACCCGGCCGTCGCGCAGGTCCTCGGCATCAGCGCGCTCGTCGTGATCCTCGCCGAGGGCGGGCTGACGACGTCGTGGTCGCACGTCCGCGGCGCGATCCCGTCGGCGGCCGTGCTCGCGACCGTCGGCGTCGTCGTGAGCATGCTCGTCGTCGCGGCCGTCGCCCACTTCCTCGGCGGCGTGGAGTGGCGCCTCGCCCTGCTGCTCGGCGCGATCCTGTCGTCGACGGACGCGGCAGCGGTCTTCTCGGTGCTGCGCAGGCTCCCGCTGCCACCGCCGCTGAGCGGCGTGCTCGAGGCGGAGTCGGGCTTCAACGACGCGCCCTGCGTCATCCTCGTCGTCGCACTGAGCGTGCCCACCGGCATGCCCGACGTCTGGCACGTCGCCGGCCTGATGGCGTTCGAGCTCGGCCTCGGTGCCGTGATCGGCCTCGCGGTCGGCTGGCTCGGGGCACACCTCGTCCGCAGGATCGCGCTGCCGGCGTCCGGCCTCTACCCCCTGACCGTCCTCGGCCTCGCCGTGGGCTCGTACGGCGCCGCCGTCCTGCTCCACGCGAGCGGGTTCCTCGCCGTCTACCTCGCCGGCGTCGTCCTGGGCAACTCGAACCTGCCGCACCGGCCGGCGACCCGCAGCTTCGCCGAGGGCATCGGCTGGCTCGCGCAGATCGGCCTGTTCGTCATGCTCGGCATCACGGCGTTCCCGGAACGCCTGCCGGGAGCGATCGTGCCGTCGCTGGTCATCGGTCTCGGCCTGCTCGTGTCGCGGCCGATCGCGGTGTTCGTCTCGATGTTCTTGTTCCGGAGACCGTGGCGCGAGCACGCGTTCCTGTCCTGGGCCGGGCTGCGCGGCGCCGTACCGATCGTCCTCGCGACGATCCCCGCGACGGCCGGCCTGGCCGGCAGCGACCGGCTTTTCGACATCGTCTTCGTCCTCGTCGTGCTCTTCACCCTGCTCCAGGCGCCCACGCTGCCGTGGGTCGCGAGGAGGCTCGGCGTGGCGAGTCCCGCGGAGCCGCTCGACCTCGACGTCGAGGCCGCACCGCTGGCGGACATGGGCGCGGACGTGCTGCAGCTCACCGTGCCCCCCGGCTCGCGGCTGGCCGGTGTCGAGGTGTTCGAGCTGCGGCTGCCGGCCGGCGCGGCGGTCACCCTCGTCGTGCGGGACGGCGAGGGCTTCGTGCCCTCACCCGCCACGATCCTGCGGACCGGAGACGAGCTGCTCGTCGTCACGACGACGAAGTCGCGCGACGCGGCCGAGCGCCGGCTGCGCGCGGTGAGCCGCCGCGGCAAGCTGGCGACCTGGTTCGGCGAGCGCGGCGACGTCTCGTAGGCGCATGCCCGGTCAGCGGGGCACGCGGACGAGGGTGCGGGAGTGCAGCAGCCGGTGGCGCAGTGCGGCGCGGATCAGGTCGGCGGCGCCCGGCACCGGCTCGTCGACGCCGGGCGGACGGTCGGACGACCAGGGGCGGAGCAGCCCGAGGCTGCTGATCGCCCGGTAGACCTCGTAGTACAGGTCAGCGGTGGTCATGAGGTCGATCGGCCCGCCGCCGGCGAGGCGCCATCCGCTCTCGTCGAGCACCACGCGGCAGTGCTCGATGGTCTCGCCGCGATCCGCGGACGGTGCCGCCACGAGTCCGGCGAGGACGAGGTCCCAGACCGCGACGCTCGCCTGCGTCTGCCCCGATCCGCGGACACCGGGCTCGGGCACCAGCCGCGCCGCCACCTCGGACCACAGGCGGGCCACGTCGTGGAGTGCCGCGCGTCCCGCTGCCGACAGCACGAGGCGTCCGGAGCGGCGGCGGATCAGGCCGAGGCGTTGCACGGTCTCGCGCAGCAGGAGGAGCGTCGGTTGGTCACCCTCGCGCCGCGAGTCACCCATGGCGTCGAGGGCCAGCTCGTCGACGCACCGCGCGACGACGTCGGGCCTGAGGTAGCCGGCCTGCGTCAGCGGGACACCGGTGCCGATGATCGCGAGGAGACCCGTGACCCGGCCGAGCAGCCGCTCGACCGTCGCGGGCTCCGGCACCGGGACGGGCTCGGCCAGCTGCCTGCCCACGGGACCGAGCAACCGGGTCCGCAGCGGTGAGCCCGGCACGTCGGTCCAGGCCTCGATGCGTTCGCGCACGATCTGGTCGTACGGGACCACACCCCCGATCTGCGCGTGCTCCGCGACGAGCACCCGGTCGGTGATCTCGGCGCGGCGCCCGCGCCAGCCGGACCGTCCCGGCGTGTACTCGCCGACCTGCACGGCGAGCTCCAGAGCGTCGGCCACCGCGACATACGCCACCGACTCGGCCGGACCGCTGTAGTAGGCCCACGAGATCATCGAGGTGTCAGGCGGCAGGATGCCGGACGCGGTCATGGCGCGTTCGGCCAGCGCGGGCCAGCGGTCGCCCGACTCCGCCGCCGCGAGGATCTCCCCGGTGGTCTCGCTCCGCGCGATGTCGGCGTACCTGCTCAGCCCGACCCGCGCGAGGAGGTCGGCCAGGGCCGCCGCGACCTGCGCCGGAGAGGCGACGAACCGGTCGCGCGGCAACATGTACCAGCAGAACGACTGCACCCGCCACTGCGTGACCCGCTCGGCCTCGTCGGTGCCGTCGAGGTATTCCCAGGCCTGCGACGCGGCTTCCGCGAGGGCAGGGTCGTCGAGGCGCATCGAGGCGAGCGCCGAGCACACGGAGGTGTCCATGACCCGACGCTCGCACCCGCGAGGTGCCAGGCGGAACCCTGGTACCGCGATCTGTGGACGGCGCCGGTCAGTCCGCGGCGGCCTCGGCACCGGCGGGGCGGCGGCCGAACAGGTTGATGCCGTACATCCGGAGCACGGGCTCGCCGTGCCGGTCGAACATCTCCCACCGCAGCCGCACCGTGCCGCGTGGACGGGTCTTCGACGCGTGCACCTCCTCGATGGTGGCGCGCGCCGTCAGGACGTCACCGGGCCGCACCGGCTTGAGCCAGCGCAGCTCGTCGACGCCGAAGCCACCCTCCGCCTTGCAGTGCAGCAACAGGTTGTCGACGTACAGGCGCATGAACGCCGACGCGGTGTGCCAGCCGCTCGCGATGATGCCGTGGAACGGGGTCTCGCGTCCCGCAGCGTCGTCGAGGTGGAAGGGCTGCGGGTCCCACTGCTTCGCGAAGTCGACGATGTCCTCGGTCGTGATCTCGACGGAACCGAGCTCGTAGACCTGGCCCACGGCGAAGTCGTCCCAGTAGCGCACGGCGTCGAGCCTAATGGGTGAGCGGTCGCGCCTGGCACTTCTGTGACGTGACCCTCGCCTCGCCGCGGTTCGTCGGCCAGGATGGGCGGAACGCGGGTCGAGGTGGCGGGGAGGCCGCATGCGCGCGATCGTGGTCGGAGCCGGGGTCATCGGGCTCTCGTCCGCCATGCGCCTGCTCGAGGCCGGGTACGACGTCGACGTGATCGCGCGCGAGCTGCCGGTCGAGACCACGTCGGCGGTGGCCGCGGCGCTCTGGTACCCCTACCTCGCACAGCCGCGCGAGCGCGTGACGGCGTGGTCGGACGTGACCTACCGCGAGTTCCGGCGCCTGGCCACGGAGGAGCCCGACTCCGGCGTGCGCATGCGCTGGGGCGTCGAACTCCTGCACGAGCCCACGTCGCCTCCGTCCTGGTACGACGCCGTCCGCGGGTTCGAGCACGTCGACCCGCCGAGCGGCTACCACGGCGCGTGGCGGTTCCAGACGCCGATCATCGACATGAGCCTCTACCTGCCGTGGCTGGCGAAGCGCTTCGAGCGCGCCGGCGGCCGGATCACCAGGATGGCGCTGTCGGCCCTGCCCAACCGCGCACCGCTGGTGGTCAACTGCTGCGGCCTCGCGGCCCGATCACTGGTGTCCGACACGAGCCTGACGCCGGTGCGCGGCCAGGTCGTCTACCTGTCCCGGGTCGGCCTCGAGGAGTGGCTGCTCGAGGAGTCCGACGCCGTGCTGCCGACGTACGTCGTGCCGCGGGTCAACGACATCGTGGTCGGCGGCACCGCGCAGGAGGGCGACTGGAACCGCCGCCCCGACCCGTCCACCGCCGAGCAGATCGTGCGGCGCGCCCGCGCGCTCGTCCCGGCGCTCGACGGCGCCGAGGTGCTCGGCCACCGGGTCGGGCTCAGACCCGTGCGACCGACGGTGCGGCTCGAGACGGAGCGGACGCACGACGGTTCGCCGGTCGTGCACTGCTACGGGCACGGTGGCGCCGGCGTCACCCTGTCGTGGGGCTGCGCCGACGAGGTGCGCGAACAGGCGGACGCCGCGACGTCCTGACCCGCACGGCCACAACACGTGAGGGGCACCCCGACCGTGTCAGGGAGGCTGTTGCGTTTTCGGGCGACTCGGCTTGATGATCTTGGTGGTGTCGGGACTGTGTTGCCAGGATGTTGTGATGGCGAGGGATTTCCGACCTGTTGATCGTGACCAGCAGTTCTTGTTGCCGCCGGATATGC